>JBEDHT010000250.1:0-7450 GCA_041174025.1 Pseudomonadota bacterium | reverse complement strand
CGCTAGGGCTCTCCGCCGAGAACCTGTCCGGCGAAGCTGGCGCAATCATATTCTCCGGTAATGCGCTGCCGCAGGGCGCCACCCCGATCGCGCAAGCCTATGCCGGCCACCAGTTCGGCCACTTCAACATGCTGGGTGACGGCCGCGCCATTCTGCTGGGAGAGCAGCTTGCGCCCGATGGCGGCCGCTTCGATATCCAGCTCAAGGGCGCCGGCATCACGCCATTCTCCCGCCGTGGCGACGGACGCGCCGCACTCGGCCCCATGCTGCGCGAATACATCATCAGCGAAGCCATGCATGCGCTCGGCATACCGACCACGCGCAGCCTGGCGGTAGTCGCCACGGGCGAACCGGTCTATCGCGAAACCGTGCTGCAGGGCGCCGTGCTGACCCGGGTCGCAGCAAGCCATATCCGCGTCGGCACGTTTCAATATGCCGCCATGATCGATGACAAAAACGCGGTCAAAACCCTGGCCGACTATACGCTGCAACGGCATTACGCCGGACTTGTGCAGGCAGAAAATCCCTACATCGCCATGCTCGATGCCGTCATCGACAAGCAGGCATCGCTGCTGGCACAGTGGATGCACACCGGCTTCATTCATGGCGTGATGAATACCGACAACATGAGCATCAGCGGCGAAACCATCGATTACGGCCCCTGCGCCTTCATGGATAGCTACGACCCCGGCACCGTGTTCAGTTCAATTGATGCGCAGGGCCGCTATGCCTTCGGCAACCAGCCACCGGTCGCACAATGGAATCTGGCGCGTCTTGCTGAAACGCTGTTGCCGCTGTTGCATGAAGAGCAGCCAGCCGCCATTGAAATCGCGCAAGAACTGCTGGGTGGCTTCGCCGTAAAATTCAGGCACTACTGGCTCTCCGGCATGCGCGCCAAACTGGGGCTGACGAATGCCGAAGACAATGATACGGCGCTGATCGAGGCATTATGCAAGTGCATGTATCAGCACAGGCTGGACTACACCAACACCCTGCGCGATCTTGCCACTGGCGCCATGCGCCAATCTGCCGTATGGCAGCAGCAGGATTTCAGGGCATGGCGCGATGACTGGCAACAGCGGCTGGCACGCCAGCCGGCAACACAGGAAACGGCGACGTCGCTGATGCTGCAGCGCAACCCTGCAGTGATTCCGCGCAATCATCAGGTGGAAGCTGCGCTCGAAGCCGCGAATGCGGGCGATTTGAGCGTCATGCAGAAATTGCTGGAAGTGCTGGCCGAGCCTTACCGCGAAAACCCCGCACATGCTCCCTACCGTCTGCCGGCGCCGCCTTCTGCCCAGCGTTATCAGACCTTCTGCGGGACTTAACGTAACTGCTTCCTGGTCTTACTCGTCGATAGGTCAACTGAGGCACTGCCACATGACTACGAACCGGGCATGCACCTTGCCGGTTGAAAGCCATGTCATGCGGCTTTTTCATTGCGTCCGCAGGCCATGTTGCTGCAAATAATGCTCGAGTTCTGCGGCTGGCAAGGGTGGGCTGAACAAATAACCCTGGAAGAAATGACAACCGCTCTGCACCAGAAACTCGCGCTGGCCCTCCGTTTCCACACCTTCGGCCATGACCGAGAGTCCCATGCTTTTACCCAGCGTGATGATGGTGCGGGCAATCGCCGCATCGTCGGGGTCGTCCAGCACATCACGGACGAATGAGCGGTCGATCTTGAGCTGATCCAGCGGCAGCACCTTGAGGTAGCTGAGCGAAGAGTATCCGGTGCCAAAATCGTCCAGCGCAAAACTGACACCACTGGATTTCAACTGCCCCATCTTGCTGATGACGTCTTCGATATCCTCGATCAGCACTGTTTCCGTCAGCTCCAGCTTGAGCCTGTGAGGATTTGCACCGGTGCTGTTGACGATATCCAGCACCTGCTGGACAAATTCAGGGTGACGGAACTGGCGCAAACTGACATTGACCGCCAGTGACAGTTTCGAGAATTGAGGGCTGCGCGCCCATCGCACCAGTTGCTCGCAGGCACTGCGCAGTATGGTTTCTCCCATCGGAATGATGAGGCCGGTATCTTCCGCCAGCGGAATAAACTCGGCAGGTTCAACAATGCCACGCTGCGGATGCTGCCAGCGCACCAGCACCTCGGCGCCAGTCATCATGCCGGCATCATCGACCTGTGGCTGGTAATAAAGTACGAATTCCTCATTCTGCAAGGCCAGGTGCAAGTCTTCTTCCATCGCGACCCGGCGCGCGACCGCGCTCTGCATGTCGGGATCAAAAAAGCGCATGGTATTGCGTCCGGCCATTTTGGCCTGATACATGGCAATGTCTGCACGCTTCAGAAGTTCATCGACGCGCCGGGCGCCGGGCTCTATCAGGGTGGCGCCGATGCTGGGCGAACTGCGGTGTTCATGCCCGCCGAGACGGAAAGGTTCGGCAAAGGTGTCCAGAATCTTGTTGCCCACTCTCTGCACCTGCGAGATGGCACGTGACTGATCGTTATCAAGCGCATCAAGAATGACGACAAACTCGTCGCCGCCTAACCGCGCCACGGTATCGGTATCACGCACGCAGAAATTCAGGCGCCGTGCCACTTCGCGCAACAACTGATCACCGATGTCGTGACCGAAAGTATCGTTCAGCTCCTTGAAGTTATCGAGGTCGATCAGCAACAAGGCCGACCGTTCGGCTCTGCCGGCAACCGCCAGCAGGGCCTTGAGCGTATCCATGAACAACCTGCGGTTGGGCAACTTTGTCAGCTCGTCGTAGAACGCCAGCTGCTTGATCTGCTGCTCGGCCTCCTTGCGCTGGGTGATATCGGTATTGATGACCAGAATCGATTTCGGCTGACCGCTATCGTCACGCACCAGCGTCCTGTGGCTCTCCACAATCAGGTGGCTACCGTCCTTGCGCTGCTGATGAAACTCTCCCACCCATTCGCCGAGTTCATTCACTGCCAACAGCGTTTGCCGCATGGCGTCGGAATCGACAAAGATTTCCGCATCGACGTTCTGCCCGATGACCTCCTCGGCTTTCCAGCCATAGAGCCGTTCGGCACTCTTGTTCCAGTAAAGTATCCTGTCCGACAGATCTCTGACAATAATCGCATCCTGTGCCTTATCCAGCAGCGATGCCTGTTCGCGCAGTTGCTGCTCTCCCTCCTGCCGCTCCAGCTCGGCTGCCGCGCGGGCAGCAAACACCCGTAGCGTGGAGATGACTAGATCGGTTGCTGCCAGCGGTTTGCGGTAGAGCACGAACAGCAGGCCGATGAATTTCCCGGCCGAATTGGTCAAACGTCCGCCCAGATACGCTTCTGCAGAGATATCGATGTAGGTGGAAGATTGCGGGTACTCTTGCGCCAGACCGAAGGGCACCATGCAGTAATCACGGCCGGATAACCGCTCGCATGGTGATCCGGCAAAAGCATAGCTGAAGTTGTCGACTGCTCTGCCGTCGACAACGCCGGCAATCGTGTGTACCTGGCTCGCCGTATCGCTGGCAAACCTCGCGATAAAGGCGGCATCGGCACCGAGCGCGTCGGCCATGTTGCGTGCCAGCTGCTCGAAGAACGTAGTACCGGCAATCGCGGAAACGCCAGCCGCCATTTTCAGCACTGCCGACTGAATGCGCTGGCGTTCCTCCTCTGCACGCAGACTGACGATACCGAATGCCAAGTCCTCGGCCAGTTCCTGCAGCAACCTCAGTTCATCGTCGGCAACCGGCCGCACATCGACCGAATACAGCGCGAGAAACCCGAATGTTTTCTGCTGATGCTTGAGCGGCAGCGACATGACGCCGCGATAGCCGTATTTCTGCGCCTGTTCGTGTAGCGGGTAATTCTTGTCCTGCATGACGTCTTCGATGATAACCGGCACCCCGGAACGTATCGAGCGCGCACCAGTGCTGTAGCCACCCGGATTTTCCGAAGCCCAGCTCAGGCTGAGTCCGGTAAAGAAATCCTCCGTGCCGCCCTCATGCGCCTGCAATACAATCGAGCTTGCCGCATCATGCTCGGCATAGCCGACCCAGGCCATGTGATAACCGCCGACTTCCACTGCGAGCTTGCAGATATCACTGAGCAATTGCTTCTCGTTGCTCGCACGCACCAGCGTTTCGTTGCACAGACTCAACATGCGCAAGGCGCGGTTCAGACGTTGCAATTCCAGCGCAGACTGTTTCTGTTCCGTCACGTCGCGCATGGCGATCACAGCGCCGAGCTGCTTGCCATCCTGCGTCAGTATCGGCTGGCCGCTACATTGCACGACACGCTTGGGCCGGTCCTTTGGCGCAATCATGATCTCGGCATTGAGCAGATGTTCGCCCTTGAGTGCACGAAACAGCGGAATCTGATCTGTGGGCAATAACTGCTGCCCGCTCGCATCGAACAGGCTGTAATGCTGCGCCCAGCTTTCCGGCGGTAGCGGCTCTTCCGGCAGGCCATGAAGATCGCGCGTGACACGGTTAAAAACGGTGAGCACTGCTTGCTCGTCGCAAGCGACAATGCCCTCGGACAAACTCTCCAGCAGGGCATTGAGAAACTCGCGCTCCTTGATCAGCACGGCGTCCTTGTGCTCGCGTTCGGTCGTGTCCATGCCTGACATCAGCATGATGATGATCCTGCCGCTGTCATCGAATATCGGCGTCAGGGTGAATTCGATATTGCGCAGTGCGCCATCTGCCACATAGTAATGGCTGCTGGCATGACCGGGGTAACCCTGTGCCGCCCGTTCCACCAGCTTCCTTATGGTCATCATCAGTTGGGCATCCGGCGTCCAGTGCGGCATTTGCCAGGCCTTGATGCCAACCACCTGCTCACGCGTGTAGCCGCAAATATCCAGTGTCAGCTGATTAGCCTCGATCACTGTGCCATCCATCTGCATCAGCACCTGAAAGAGATAGGACTGGTTGAACACGGCCGCAAGCTTCGCCTCGCTCTCCACCAGCGCGGCTTCGCGGATTTTCTGCTCGGTAATATCCTGCAACGCACCTTCCACGCGAATGGTGCGGCCTGACTCATCGGCTATCGCGTAGCCGATCACATGTGCATACAAAGCTTTACCCTTGACTGTATGCAGCTCAAGATCAATCGCAAAAGGAGTACCGGTTTTGATGCAATTCTTCAGCGCAGCGGATATCAGCTCCCTGGACTCATCGGTGTAAAGCGAGAGGCCCTGATCGAGCGCAAGCTGCTCATCTGGCGCGATTTCAAGTATGGCGCGAATTTCATCGGAGAGATAAACCCTGTTATCTGCCACATCCAGCATCCAGCCGCCCACTTTTGCCCGCGTGCCGGCAATCTTCAGCAGATCCTGACTCTGCCGCAGGCTTGCCGTCAGTTTATCCGCCATGCTGACTGCCTTGCTTCTGGTTGTGAGCAGGGTCAGCACCAGCAGGCTGAGCAGGCCACTGACGATTGCCCCGGCAATTGCGGTAATCCAGACCTTGCCGTAATCAATGCCAGAACCGGGCCCTTTTACACGCATGAAATCCAATGTCCAGACATGATCACCAAAGCTGATATGTTTCTGCAGAAAAAAGGCATCCATCTGCATCTTCGCATCATCCAGCGCGCTGCTGAAAAGCAAGATGCCGCCATCAGATGGCTCGCCGTCATAGACGCGCGTCTGGATAAAATCGGCTTTCTGGTTCTGCCAATTAGCGATGATATTTCTCAGAAAAGCTTCAATATGAATCGGGCTGTATATCCAGCCATAGATTGCCTGGCGGCGGGAGTCCAAAGTATCGGCCTCCATGCCTCTGCTGTAGACCGGCATGAACATGAAAATACTGGGTACGCGCTCCATCATGTCGCCGTTGAGTGTCCTGCGCGAAAAAACCACGCGTTTGGTGTCTCTGGCGTCATCCATCGCAGCTCGCAGCACTGGTTCAGCGTATAAATCAAAGCCGATTTTGTGTGCATTAGCGCCGTTGAAAGGTTCTATGTAGAGCACCGCGCTGCGACCACCGTCGGGAATGGTTGGGTCAAGATCGTAATCCGGCCAGCCGTTCGTGCGCATTGCTTCAACATGCCCGGCAAAACGGTCTTTATCCAGCCATACCGCAACCCCCAGACCCTGCACCCCTTCGAAGTTGATATCTTCATGAAAGCGCCTGGCATAGGTATGCCATTCGTTGCGGTCAACGAAATTGGAGGCATCAAACATGGCTGCGCCGGCCAACAAGAGTCTTTTATGAATATCGAGTCGCTCTTCGATTTTCAGCTGTAGCTCATTGACCGCGATCTCGAAATTTTTCTCGGCGTCATGCTCTACCTGGAGAAAGGTCTGATAGACAACAAATGCGGTGACGTGAAGTGCGAACAAAAATAACAGTCCTGCCTGCCATAGCGGGGCTGACCGGACATGCTGAACGAAATCGCGGAAACGGTGCATCTCGTTCGAATCAGAGGAATTGACGGGGGCCATTTGTAACTTTCTGCCCAACATATGGCACAGAGCTGAATCAACAATACCAGACCGGCTGGAAATGTAAATTGACTTGCGCGGTAAACGATTTTTATAGAAAAAATGATAAAAAGCACACTGATTTGATCCATGTCAAAATCCAGATGCGCGGCCTGCATAAAATGAATTCAGCTACACGACGATTCATGTATTCATAACAGGAGCATCAAAATGAACAGGAAATTCATCGCCATCTTGCTGGGTATGGCCTTCGCCTCGGCCGGTTGTAACAGCAAGTCCCCGGAAAACGAATCGGCAGGCACAGCCTCCAACGCCGGCCAACCCGCTCAAACCGTGCGCGACGAGCCGATCAAGCCGATTCTGGCTGCGCAGGTGGCGAATGAGAAGTATGTCGAACTCGGCAAGAAGCTCTATTTCGACCCGCGTCTGTCACGTTCAGGCTTCATTTCCTGCAACTCCTGCCACAACCTGTCGATGGGTGGTACAGATAATCTGAAGACATCGATCGGCCATAACTGGTCCAGAGGCCCGATCAATTCACCGACTGTGCTGAACTCCAGCCTCAACCTGGCGCAGTTCTGGGATGGCCGCGCCGCCGACCTCAAGGAACAGGCTGCAGGCCCGATCGCCAATCCTGGTGAAATGGCGTTCACGCATGAGCTGGCTGTCGACATGCTGCGCTCGATTCCGGGCTATGTCGCCGAATTCGAGTCTGCCTTCGGCAAGCGCGAAATCACGATCAATGAAGTGACGCTGGCAATCGCCGCATTTGAGGAAACGCTGGTGACACCGAATTCGCGGTTCGACCAGTGGCTCTATGGCAAGAATGATGCGCTGACATCAACCGAGCTGGCCGGTTACAACCTGTTCAAGAACAGCGGTTGTGTGGCCTGCCACAACGGCGCGGCGGTAGGCGGCAATTCCTTCCAGAAGATGGGAGTAGTGGAACCGTACAACGCCACCAGCCCTGCTGAAGGCCGTTCTGCCGTCACCGGCAATGATGCCGACCGTTTCAACTTCAAGGTGCCGACCCTGCGCAACGTCGAACTGACCTA
>JBEDHT010000249.1:0-4298 GCA_041174025.1 Pseudomonadota bacterium | reverse complement strand
AGGTAGGGCTGCACATCATCGAACATCCCCCGGCTGACCTCGAACAACTCCGGCGTGCGCTGCTGGGTGCCGTGACACAGGCGCAAAGAGCCGGCGACAGCCTGCATGAATTGCTGGAATTCCTGCAGCACGGCGAATTTTCAAGAGAATCAACAGACCTCAACGCGCTTATCAAGGATGCGCTCGACATCGTGCATCACGACGGTTACCACGAATTTCAGGTCGTCATGGAACTGGAACCAGACCTGCCGCCGGTCCTGGCCAACCCGATGCAAATCCAGAAGGTACTGGTCAATCTGCTCTGCAACAGCGTCGAGGCAATGCGCAGCGCAAATGTTGCGGAAGCCGCGATTCGCATCAAGGTCAGCACCAATGCTGAAACCGGGCTGGCGCAGGTAACCGTGCAGGATAACGGCCCCGGTTTGACGCGCGAAGTCGCGCAGCGCATTTTCGAGCCTTTCTTCACGACCAAGGCCAAAGGCATTGGCATGGGGCTGGTCATCAGCCGCGCGCTGGTCGAATCGAACGGCGGCCAGATGTGGCTGGAACCGGGTAGCCAGGCGGGCGCCGTCTTTCACTTTACCCTGCCGTTTGCATCATGAACACCGCGCAACCCACCATTTTTATCGTCGATGATGATCATTTCGTCAGGGATGCGCTCAAGCTCATGATCGAGCAGGAAAATCTGGCCGTACAGTGCTACGAAAGCGGCGAAGCGTTTCTCAAGCGCTGCCCGCAAATCGATAACGGCTGTATTTTGCTCGATGTACAGATGCCCGGGATGAACGGCCTCACCCTGCAACAGATACTGGCTGAACGCCATATGCCCTTGCCCATCATCTTTCTGACCGGCAACGGCAATATCCCGATGAGCGTCAGGGCGATCAAGGCCGGCGCGGTCGATTTTCTGACCAAACCTGTCACGCGCGGCAAACTGATCGCTGCGATAGAAACCGCGCTGCAGGAAAACCGGAAAATACTTCAACAAACCAGTCTGGCCGAGGATGCCGGTGCGCTCATCGCCAGACTGACGGCACGTGAAAAAGATGTGATGCAGCTCGCCATCGCCGGTTTGCCTAACAAGGAAATCGCCAGAAAACTCGATATCAGCTTCCGCACCGTCGAGGTACACAAATCACGCATCATGCAGAAAACCGGTGCCAGCAACCTCATTGAACTTGCCCGCATCGCCCGCGAGAGCGGTATTGTTCCGCATGCTTGAAATGAAACCAATGCCGCCATTCCGGCGCGGCTGAAGCCGGGCCCGGAACCCGGCAAGCCATTAAAAATACTAGATTCCGGATAACCGCTGCACGGTTTCCGGAATGACATACTGTGTAATTTGTTCGCTTGCCGTCCATAGTAAACAAGCAAGCCCGCCAGCAAGCCGCCCAGCAGCCATCACTCAAGGCTTGACGATATCGCGGTAAAACGCCACCAGTCTCTCGGCCTGAACGCGGGCGGTCCAGTTCGCCTCGACATAGTCGCGGGCCTTGATGCCGAGCGCGTTCTGCGCTTTTCTGTCAATCAACAGACTGTTAACCCGCTCGGCAAAAATCACTTCGTCCTCCGGCGCTATCAAGGCACCCTCACCTTCGATCAGGATGGATTTGGTGCCCAGTTCGGCGATGGCAACAACGGGAGTACCCTGTGCCATCGCTTCGATCAGCACCAGACCTTGGGTCTCGGATTTGGAGGAAAAAACAAAGACATCGGCGGCCTTGTAGCAGGCATTGAGTTCGGTATTGCGGTCAAGATAGCCGATAAATTTGATATTGGCCTGCAGGTTCAAGGCCTTGCTCTGCGCATGCAGGCTCTGCTCGGCAGGGCCTTCACCGGCAATCACCAGCAATACGTCAGGCTGCATTTCGCGCAACTCGACTGCCATGCGCAGCAGGAACTCGATGTTCTTCTCGAAGGCGACGCGACCGACATAAAGCGCCAGCGGCCGGTCGGCGGCAATGTCGTATTTCCGTCGAAAGGCATCACCGTCTGCTTCGGCAAAACTCTGTTGCTGCAAGCCGGTGGGAATGACTTCAGCCCTGGCCTTGACACCGTACTGGCGCAATACATCCAGCATCGGCTGCGATGGCGCGACAATCGCATCAACACCGTTGCATTGCCTGCGTGAGACAAACCGCGCGATGCCTCTGGCCATGCCACGTGGAATCCAGGGCAGATAGTGATGCAGGTAATCCTCGAAAAAAGTGTGGTAGGTCTCGACGCAGGGCACATCGAGCAGATGAGCCAGCTTCTGGCCTAGGTAATGCGCGACAAACGGCGTGTGGATGTGGATGAGGTCGTATTTCTCGCGGCGCAGTTCGAGCAGCCGGTCGAGCCCTGCACCGTATTTCATCAGCCGGTCTTCAGGGTCGAAATAGATGTTGCGTGCGGGAATGCGCTTGATCCAGGCCTCATCATCAGTCTCAACGCCGTAATCCGGCGCGATCAGGTGCACCTCATGACCGAGCTGCTGGAGTTGCCCGACAAAAGTACGGATGGACGTCGATACCCCGTTGACGCGGGGAAAATAGACATCGGAAATGAACAGTATTTTCAAGCTGGCCTCATCTGGTCGCAGGATTCAGTAATCTCACAGCCGGATGTTAAACGCTGAATGTGACAAAGCCGTGAATGTCGCGAATCTGTCACAGAAGCTGCATCAGCCGAAAATCAGCAGCCCCCACACCACCGCGAGATTAACCAGACTGAACAACACCGCTGCGCTGCCGATATCCTTGGCGCGTTTAGCGAGCTTGTGATGGTCGAGCGAAACCCGGTCGACTGTGGCTTCGATCGAGGAGTTCAGCAACTCGACGATGATGACCAGCATGACGCTGGCGATCATCAGCGCCTGCTCCATGCCGTTTTTACCCAGATAAATCGCCAGCGGAATCAGCACGATGGCCAGCCGCACTTCCTGCCGGAAGGCGTCTTCATTCTTGTAAGCGGCCTTGATGCCGTCGACCGAGTAGCCGAACGCATTGATCAGACGGCGCAGGCCGGTTTTGCCTTTGTATGGACTTTCCATGATGTTGTCGGTTTTCCTTAGAAATGACGCGTGTTGCAAATGCAATCTGCGGGCAAGTATAGCAAAGCCGGATATGACCGGCAGATTGTCACAATAAAATCATGAAAGTGTCACCGCGCTTAAACCGGGTTCGGGCAAATTGCGCGCATGTGCACAGGCAAACGTCTTGTCTATCGCTGGAAAAACGCAGGCGGCAAATTCTGCTGGTTGTTGCCGTTGGTGACTTTTTCGGCCGATGCAAATGCCTGGGGATTGGTTACCCACCTGTACTTTGCGCACTCCCTGCTATGGGCCATGCCGCTACTCGACCCGCGTCTGCAGCGCGCCATTCGGCAGTTTCCCGAGCTGGTGATGGCCGGCGCCTGCCTGCCCGACCTCGCCATTGTTTCCCGCGCATTTCACCACACCCATCAATGGGAACACGCGCACCAGATGCTGTCGTCCGCTGGTAATGATGAAGAAACGGCGATTGCCATCGGCTACGCCAGCCATCTTTATGTCGATGTCATCGCACACAATCACTTCGTGCCGGCACATGAGGCCATGTGGCTGGATCGCGGCATGTTCACTCATATCGCCTCCGAGTGGGCGATGGACGCGCATCTGTCGCCGCTGATGACCCACACGCCCGGCCAACTTCTGAACAAACATCATCAGTTATTGAGCCGCTTCATAGCGCCGCGATTCCGCTGTTGCAGCAAACGCGCGGAACGGGCTCTAAAAAAACTGGCATTCTGGGACAGCGTGCTGCGCAAGATCAGACTACCTGGCTGGATCTACTTCAGCGCGAAAATGCTGGATCGCCGCGTGTTCCGTCATTTTGTCTATTACATCGCAAAAACGCAGAACGCCATCAGCCATATCGGCATCGTGCTCGAAGGCCGACGCCCCGACTGGGAGGCCGAGCTGAAACACCTGACCGAGACGGAACTATCGCAATGGCGGCAACAGTGCGCAGAACATCTGGATGTCTTGCATCCATCGCCTATCGAATACTTTCGCGGCCGCTTGCAGGAAACTGCGGCCGACAACGCCTGAAACAAAAACCTGATGGCAGGAACGGGGAAAGCAGAAACCGGTTCAGAAACCGATGGCCGGTTCAGAAACCGATGGCCGGTTCAGAAACTGATGAAGAGCAGCGCAATCGAGGCGCCGATGACGGCACCGGCCAGCACATCGCTCGGGTAGTGCAGGCCGAGCACAACGCGTGACATCGCCACCATCGCGGTGAAGGGCAACAGCAACCAGCCGAGCTCCGGGTAGTAAT
>JBEDHT010000248.1:0-2808 GCA_041174025.1 Pseudomonadota bacterium | reverse complement strand
CTCTATGGCAGCGAGGTGCTGGCGAAATCCTCGCAGAGCTGGGATGGCACGCCGCTACCGGCTTACCCGCACGGCACGCCGGAGATCAGTATCGTCAAGATCACGATTGCGCCGGGTGCGTCGCTACCCATGCACCAGCACCCTTACATCAATGCCGGGGTGTTGCTGAGCGGAGCGCTGACGGTAGTGACGGAGCTGGACGAAACCAAGCACCTGAAGGCAGGCGATGCCTTGATAGAGGTGGTCAACAAGTGGCATTACGGCCGCAATGAGGGCAGCGAACCGGCGGTGATTCTGGTGTTTTATGCCGGTGTCGCAAGCGAACCGGTGACGCGGCTCAAACCTTGATTATTTGGCCTTGATACCGAGCTGCTTGAGCTTGCGGAAGAGGTGGTTGCGCTCCTGAGCAAACGCAACCCCCATCCGGATAAAACAAACTGGATTCCGCATCACTGCTTGGCAGTTTCCGGAATGATGAGGCCGGCTAGCTCAGATTTGAATTTGCTGAACCCTTCATCAGCTTTCTGGTTCTTGAATATAGACTGCATCCACTAAAAGGTAGCGGGCAAGGTCGGTGGTCAATATGGGTAAACGGTAACTGGCGAATTACCTTTGAGTTTGAGGATGGCAACGTATTTATTTTGGATTACGAGGATTATCACTAATGACCATGCACAATCCGCCTCACCCGGGGGCATTCATTCAGGAGGTCTATCTTGCGCCCAACGAAATCAGTTGCAGGGAGCTTGCGCTGAAACTGGGCGTTGCCGCCTCGACGCTTAACCGCATTTTGAATCAGACCAGCGGCGTGAGTCCTGAAATGGCGCTCAGGCTTTCCAAAGCATTGGGCCGCTCGCCAGAAAGCTGGTTAACCATGCAAGATCATTACGATTTGTGGCAGGCAAAACAAACCGTGGACTTGAACAACGTCAGCAAGATTGAATTCAAATATGCATGAACCAGCACCAGTGCTGGCTATTTGGTCTTGATGCCGAGCTGTTTGAGCTTGCGGTAAAGGTGGGTGCGCTCGAGCTGCACCAGCTCGGCGACCTTGCTCATGTTGCCTGCGGCTTGCGCCAGATGGTATTCGAAGTAAAGCCGTTCGAATTCGTCACGCGCTTCGCGCAGGGGTTTGTCGAAATCGAATGACGGCTTGGTTTTTTCTGAGCCGTTGCCGTTCGGCAGCGGTTGTTCCATCAACTCGAACTGTTCCATCACGCGGTTGACATCCGCCAACGTGATTTTTTCGCCCAGGCTGGTTTGCATGAGATTGCGCACGGCGCTGTCGAGCTGAGCGAGGTTGCCCGGCCATTCGGCATTGCGCAGGGCGTTGAGCGCGGCGATATCGAACTCGCGGTAGGCGGCCTGGTTGGTTTCGACCATAAGCGTGGCGATGGCGCGCGCGAGGTCGGGAATGTCTTCGGGGTGATCCTGCAACGACGGAATGCGCAGGGTGGCGACCGATAGCGCCTGCAGCAGGTGTTCGTCGAACTGGTTCTCGGCTGCCAGCTGGTTGAGTGCCTGAGTGGTCGAGCAGACCACCTTGACGCCGTATTTGTCGGCGCGGCTGATCAGCAGCAGCAAGCCCTTTTGTTCAGTCTTGTTGAGCTCGGCGACTTCGGTAACGAACATCACGCCTTCGCGGGCCTGCTCCAGAATTTCCAGCGGCGCCTGCGTCAGGCGTTCGGTTTCGGTCAGCTTGAGCCAGGGCGTTTCCGGCTGTTGCAGAAAACGCGCGCAGTATTCGGCGCCACAGCCCTTGGCGCCGAGCAGCAGCAGCGGTGCGTTGATGTTGGCCATCTGCTCCAGCCGCTGACGCAGTTCCTTGATGACGGCACTTTTGCCGAGGCTGAGCAGGCTGACGTCCGAGCGCGGCTGTTGTTCGCCGTGTTTGAGCGCGGCGTTGACGGTTTTCAGCAGTTTTTGCAGCGCGATCGGTTTTTCCAGAAAATCGAAAGCGCCGATACGCGTGGCTTCAACTGCGGTATCGATGGTGCCATGCCCCGACATCATGACCACCGGCATGGTGAGCTGGCCGCCGCTGCCCCACTCTTTCAGCAGGGTGATGCCGTCGCAATCGGGCATCCAGATATCCAGCAATACCAGATCGGGCCGCATCTGCTGACGCCAGTCGCGCGCTTCGGCCGCATTCTCGGCCAGGCGCACCTGATAACCTTCATCCTGCAGAATGTCGCGCAGCAGCTCTCGAATCCCGATCTCGTCGTCCACTACCAGCACTTGCCTTGCCGTCATTGATTTTGCTCCGCTTGTTTACTCGCTGAAGGCAGCACGATGGTGACACTGGCACCGCCGCCTTCGCTGTTTTCAATCTTGATGGAACCCTTGTGTTCATCGACGATTTTTTTCACGATGGCCAGACCCAAGCCAGTTCCGTGCCGCTTTGTCGTAATGTATGGCTCGAACACGCGCGCCATCATTTCCGGCGGGAAACCGTCACCGTTGTCGACCACCGTCAGCTGCACCTTGTCGCCATGCCGGGCGGTGCTCAGCACGATCTTCGGCTGCGGTTTGCCATCGAGCGCGTCCTGCGCATTTTGCAGCAGGTTGTGCAGCACTTGCCGCAACATGGTGGCATCGCCGCGCACCAGTTTTGGCGCTTTACCCAATTCTAGCTGGATACGAACGCCCACCGGCTCGTACAAGGCCATCACGTCCTCGATCAACTGGTTGAGATCGACTTCGGTCAGATTGAGCGCCGGTGCTCTGGCGTATTCGCTGAACTCGTTGACCATGGTTTTCATCGCGCTGACCTGGCTGACGATGGTGTGCGTGGCACGCGTCAGCAGG
>JBEDHT010000247.1:0-10001 GCA_041174025.1 Pseudomonadota bacterium | reverse complement strand
GTATATGCGGGCTTGCATTGGCTGGACGCTTTGCAACTTGTTAATTTATAATGATTTTCTTTATAAATTTCGGAGTTTTTTGTTTATCCGTATAGCCTTGCACGGTTCTTGCTTACAGACTGAACCACGTAAATTCCGGCGTGCTGCCGGAGTGATGCGAATACATTGTGATCGGATAGATAAAGGTACAGTTGGTGATGCATGTGAATACAGAAACAAGCACGGTAGCAGCGAACACGGTAGCAACAAGCGGGGCGGCCGCCCGCAATCCCGGCAGACAGGGCCTCTACAATCCAGGCAATGAGCGCGACGCCTGCGGTGTAGGCTTTATTGCGAATATCAAGGGTAAAAAGAGCCACGACATTGTACGCCAAGGTTTGCAGATTCTCGCCAACCTGACCCACCGCGGCGCAACCGGCTATGATCCCAAGCTGGGTGATGGTGCCGGTATCCTGATCCAGATGCCCGACGCATTCATGCGCCGCGAAGCTGCCAAACTGAACATCACACTGCCTGCAGCGGGCGACTATGCCTGCGGCATCGTGTTCCTGCCGCAATCCCACAACGGCCGCATCGCCTGCGAATCCATCATTGCCCGTATCGTCCACGAGGAAGCCCAGGTGCTGCTCGGCTGGCGCGATGTGCCGCGCGACAACAGCAATATTGCCGCAGCCGCCCGTGCAGTCGAACCGGTCATGCGTCAGGTATTCATCGGCCGGGGCGCGAACGTGACCGACCAGAATGCTTTCGAGCGCAAGCTTTTCATCATCAGAAAGCGCGTCGAGCATGCCGTTCATGCGCTCAAGCTGGAAGACGATTCCCAGTTTTACATCCCTTCGCTCTCATCGCGCACCATCGTCTACAAGGGCATGCTGCTGGCCAATGAGGTTGGTACTTACTATCAGGATCTGCGCGACGAGGAAATGGTTTCCGCGCTGGCGCTGGTGCATCAGCGCTTTTCGACCAATACTTTCCCCGCTTGGGATCTGGCGCACCCGTTCCGCATGATTGCGCACAACGGCGAAATCAACACCATGCAGGGCAACGTCAACTGGATGGCGGCCCGCCATGATGCGATGCGCTCGGCGCTGCTGGGCGAAGACCTGGAAAAGGTCTGGCCACTGATCGCCGAAGGCCAGTCCGACTCGGCCGCGTTCGACAACGCGCTGGAACTGCTGGTGGCCGGCGGTTATTCGCTGCCGCATGCGATGATGATGCTGATTCCGGAAGCCTGGGCCGGCAACCCGACCATGGACGAACAGCGCCGTGCCTTTTACGAATATCATGCAGCGCTGCTGGAGCCGTGGGACGGCCCCGCTGCGGTCGCTTTTACCGATGGCCGCATGATAGGCGCCACGCTGGACCGTAACGGCCTGCGTCCGGCCCGTTATCTGGTGACCGATGACGATCACGTCATGATGGCCTCGGAAATGGGCGTGCTGACATTCCCGCAGGAGCGCATCATCAAGAAATGGCGCCTGCAACCGGGCAAGATGCTGCTGATCGATATGGAACAGGGCCGCATCATCGACGATGCCGAGGTCAAGCAGGCGCTGGCGCAAGCCAAGCCTTACCGCCAGTGGGTCGATCAGTCGCGTTATTTCCTCGGCGATCTGCCCAAGGTCGACAGCCGTCTGGAACTCGGCGCCAGCCTGCTCGATGTGCAGCAGGCCTTCGGCTACACGCAGGAAGACATCAAGTTCATCCTGCAGCCGATGATGACCAGCGGCGAAGAGGGCATCGGCTCCATGGGTAACGACAGCGCATTGCCGGTACTGTCCAATCGCCCCAAGCAGCTTTATACCTATTTCAAGCAGTTGTTCGCGCAGGTGACCAATCCGCCGATCGACCCGATCCGCGAAGAGCTGGTCATGTCGCTGGTGACGTTCATAGGCCCCAAGCCCAATCTTCTGGGCATAGACGAAACTGATCCGCAGCCGCGTCTTGAAGCCAGCCAGCCGGTGTTGCTGCTCGACGAGCTGGCGCAACTGAAAGCCATCGACACCCTGACGCAGAACCGCTACCGTGCAATCACGCTCGACATGACTTACCCGCTGGCCCATGGCAAGCAGGGCATGGGCGCAGCCATCGAGGCGCTCTGCAGCGCGGCCAGACAGGCGGTCGCCGACGGCTTCAACATCATCATCCTGTCCGATCGGCAGGTCAGCGCAGACCGTCTGGCGATTCCCGCCCTGCTCGCCTGCTCGGCCACGCACCAGTATCTGGTTCGTGCCGGTTTGCGCACCAATACCGGCCTTGTCGTCGACACCGGTTCAGCGCGCGAAGTGCATCATTTCGCATTGCTGGCGGGATACGGGGCGGAGGCTGTCTGCCCTTGGCTGGCGCTGGAAACCATCAAGCAGACCGCGGGCGTGGACAGCAAGGAAGCCCAGAAGAAATTCGTCAAGGCGATCGGCAAGGGCCTCTACAAGGTCATGTCCAAAATGGGCATTTCCACCTACCAATCCTATTGCGGCGCGCAGATTTTCGAAGCCATCGGCCTCAACAGCAAATTTGTCAGCGATTATTTTACCGGCACCACTACCACGATCGAGGGCATCGGTCTCAGCGAAGTGGCTGAGGAGAGCCTGCGCGTGCATCGCAGCGCGTTCTCGAATGACCCCGTCCTGCTGGGCGCGCTCGACCCCGGCGGCGAATACGCCTTCCGCATCCGCGGCGAGGAACACATGTGGACGCCGGATTCCATCGCCAAGCTGCAGCATGCCACGCGTACCGGCGAGTTCAGCAGCTACAAGGAATACGCCAAACTGATCAACGACCAGAGCAAGCGCCACATGACCCTGCGCAGCCTGTTCGAGATCAAGGCCGGCGGCGCCCCGGTGCCCCTCGAAGAGGTTGAGCCGGCGGCGGCCATCGTCAAGCGCTTCGCCACCGGTGCCATGTCGCTCGGCTCCATCTCGACAGAAGCGCATGCCACGCTGGCGGTCGCCATGAACCGTATCGGCGGTAAGTCCAACACCGGCGAAGGCGGCGAGGATCCGAAACGTTTCATCCCGCTGGCCAAGGACAGCAGCATGGCTGCCATCATCGGCAGCTCGCTGATCGAGCGTGACATTCCGCTCAAGGCCGGTGATTCGCTGCGCTCCAGAATCAAGCAGGTGGCTTCCGGCCGTTTCGGCGTCACGGCCGAATATCTGGCCAGTGCCGACCAGATTCAGATCAAGATGGCGCAAGGTGCCAAGCCTGGTGAAGGCGGTCAGCTGCCCGGTCACAAGGTCAGCCCTTACATCGCCCATCTGCGCTTTTCCGTGCCCGGCGTCGGCCTGATTTCGCCGCCGCCGCACCATGACATCTACTCGATCGAAGATTTGGCCCAGCTGATTCACGACCTCAAGAACGCCAATCCCAAGGCCGATATCTCGGTCAAGCTGGTTTCCGAAACCGGTGTCGGTACCGTGGCCGCAGGCGTTGCCAAGGCGAAATCCGACCACATCGTCATCGCCGGTCATGACGGCGGTACCGGCGCATCGCCGTTGTCCTCGCTCAAGCATGCCGGCACGCCATGGGAGCTTGGTCTGGCTGAAACCCAACAGACCCTGGTACTCAACCAGTTGCGTGGCCGCGTCATCGTGCAGGTCGACGGCCAGATGAAAACCGGCCGCGATGTCGTCATCGGCGCCTTGCTGGGTGCCGATGAGTTCGGCTTTGCCACTGCGCCGCTGGTGGTCGAAGGCTGCATCATGATGCGCAAGTGCCATCTCAACACCTGCCCGGTCGGCGTGGCGACGCAGGATCCGGAGTTGCGCAAGCGCTTTACCGGCCAGCCCGAGCATGTGGTGAACTATTTCTTCTTTGTTGCCGAAGAGGTGCGCGAGCTGATGGCGCAGATCGGTGTACGCAAGTTCGATGACCTCATCGGCCGCACTGACCTGCTCGACATGCAGGCCGGTATCGATCACTGGAAAGCCAGCGGTCTGGATTTCAGCAAGATATTCCACCAGCCGCGACTGGATGCCAGCGTTTCCCGCCGTCACAACGAAACGCAGGAGCATGGTCTCGAACGCGCGCTCGACAACCAGATCATCGCACTGGCGCAGCCGGCACTGGAAAAGGGCGAAAAAGTGGTGATCGAGATGCCTATCGTCAATACCAACCGCACGGTCGGCACCATGCTGTCCAATCAGGTAGTTGTGCGCTACGGCCATGATGGCCTGCCGGACGACACCATCACGGTCAAACTGAGCGGCACTGCGGGCCAGAGCTTTGCCGCCTTCCTCGCCAAGGGCATTACCTTCGAGCTCAGCGGCGAGGGCAACGACTATGTCGGCAAGGGTCTGTGTGGTGGCCGTATCGTCATCAAGCCGCCGCTTGCTTTCCGCGGCAAGCCGGAAGAAAACATCATTGTCGGCAACACCGTCATGTACGGTGCAACGCTGGGCGAAAGCTACTTCCACGGCGTGGCCGGCGAGCGTTTCTGCGTGCGTAACTCGGGCGCAACGGCAGTGGTGGAAGGTGTCGGCGATCACGGTTGTGAATACATGACCGGCGGCACCGTGGTGGTGCTCGGTCAGACCGGCCGCAACTTTGCTGCTGGCATGTCCGGCGGCGTTGCCTATGTTTATGACGAGGACGGCAAGTTCGATCAGCGTTGCAATCTCAGCATGGTCGGTCTGGAGAAAGTACAGCCTGCCGACAAGGTCAGCACGCTGGCCGGCGAGCATATGGGCGTGGCGGACGAGACGCTGCTGCTCGATCTGTTGAACAGGCATGTAGCCCACACCGGCAGTGCGCGTGCAAAAGCGATACTGGCCGACTGGAACAATCAGCGCGGCAGATTCGTCAAAGTGTTACCGAACGAATACAAACGCGTACTTGCCGAACGTGCCGCTGCCGCCAGCAAGCAGGCAGCCTGAGAAACAAGAGAGAAGATCATGGGAAAAGTAACAGGATTCATGGAATACGAGCGTCTCTCCGAGGCGAATCTGCCGGTCACCGAGCGCGTCAGAAATTACAAAGAGTTCGTGCTGCATCTGTCCGACCAGGAGGCCGGGGTGCAGGGTGCGCGTTGCATGGATTGCGGTATTCCGTTCTGCATGAGCGGTTGCCCGATCAACAACATCATCCCCGACTGGAACGATCTGGTCTATCAGCAGGATTGGCGCAGCGCGATCGACGTGCTGCATTCCACCAACAACTTTCCGGAGTTTACCGGCCGCATCTGTCCGGCGCCCTGTGAAGCGGCCTGCACGCTGAATATCAATGCCGACCCGGTCGGCATCAAGTCGATCGAGCACGCCATCATCGACAAGGCTTGGGAAAACGGCTGGGTGGTACCACAGCCTCCTGCGAAAAAGACCGGCAAGAAAGTCGCCATTGTAGGCTCCGGCCCGGCCGGGCTTGCCGCCGCCCAGCAACTGGCACGCGTTGGCCATGATGTCGTCGTGCTGGAGAAGGAAACCCGTATCGGCGGCCTGCTGCGCTACGGTATCCCCGATTTCAAGATGGAGAAGTCGCACATCGACCGCCGCATGGCACAGATGGAAGCCGAGGGCGTGCAATTCCGCGTCAATCAGAACGTCGGCGTCAACGTCAAGGCGGAAGACCTGCTGGCCGAATACGATGCCGTGATTCTGGCCGGTGGCGCGGAATATCCGCGCGATCTGCCGGTGCCGGGCCGCGAGCTCGATGGCGTACATTTCGCCATGGATTTCCTCACGCCGCAGAACAAGGTGGTGGCGGGCGACAAGATCGACAACCAGATCATGGCGACCGGCAAACACGTCGTCGTCATTGGCGGTGGTGATACCGGCTCCGACTGTGTCGGCACTTCCAACCGTCACGGCGCCTTGTCCATCACCCAGTTCGAGCTGATGCCGCAGCCGCCGGAAAAAGAAAACAAGGAGCTGACCTGGCCCAACTGGCCTCTGAAGATGCGCACTTCCAGTTCGCATGAAGAAGGTTGCGAGCGCGACTGGTCGATTACCACCAAGGAGCTGATCGGCGAAAACGGCAAGGTCAAGGCACTGAAAGCCGCGCGCGTGACGTGGAAGGATGGCAGGATGCAGGAAATCGCCGGTTCGGAATTCACCATTCCGGCTGATCTCGTGCTGCTGGCGATGGGTTTTGTCAGTCCGGTGCAAAAGGTACTGGATGCATTCGGTGTCGAAAAGGACAACCGTGGCAACGCCAGGGCCACGACCGACGGCGAAGGTTGTTATCGCACCAGCAGTGCCAAGGTGTTCGCCGCCGGCGACATGCGCCGCGGCCAGTCTCTGGTGGTCTGGGCGATCCGCGAGGGCCGCCAGTGCGCACGCGCGGTTGATGAGTTCCTGATGGGGTCATCCACGCTGCCGCGCTAAAGCCTGATACCGTCGATCTGCGACAAAAGCCATACTTCGAATTAATTCAGGACCGTCAGCGGTCCAGGCTTTATAATTCGGGTATGGCTTTTTTCCGGTATTTTTCTGCGGCAAATAAATGACTCAACTCAAAAACGACACCTTCCTGCGCGCGCTCATGCGCCAGCCTACCGATTACACCCCAGTGTGGATGATGCGACAGGCCGGGCGCTATCTGCCCGAGTATCGTCAAAGCCGCAAGAACGCGGGCAGCTTTCTGCAGTTATGCAAAAGCCCGGATTTCGCCACCGAAGTCACCCTGCAACCGCTCGACCGTTATCCGCTGCTCGATGCTTCCATCCTGTTTTCGGATATCCTCACGGTGCCGGACGCCATGGGGCTGGGGCTTTATTTCGCCGAAGGCGAAGGCCCGAAGTTCGAACGTACCCTGTGCGAAGAAGCCGATATCCAAAAGCTGACGGTACCGGACATGAGCAGCCTGCAGTACGTGTTCGACGCCGTCAGTCAAATCCGCAATGCGCTTGACGGGCGCGTGCCGCTGATCGGGTTTTCCGGCAGTCCGTGGACGCTCGCCACTTACATGGTCGAAGGCAAGGGCGGTACCGATTTTCTCACCATCAAGAAAATGGCCTACGCCCGTCCGGACCTGTTGCACCGTATTCTCGACATCACCAGCCAGGCGGTGACGGCTTACCTGAACGCCCAGATCGCTGCCGGCGCACAGGCCGTGATGATTTTCGATTCCTGGGGCGGTGCGCTGTCGCATCGCGCCTATCGCGAATTCTCCCTGCAATACATGGAAAAAATCGTGGCTGGCCTTACCCGCGAACATGAAGGCCGCATCGTGCCGCGCATTGTTTTCACCAAGGGCGGCGGGCTGTGGCTGGAGGCTCAAGCTGCGATCGGCGCCGATGCGTTGGGGCTGGACTGGACGGTGGATATCGGCGAGGCCAGAAAACGCGTCGGCAGCAAGGTCGCGCTGCAAGGTAACCTCGATCCGGCGGTGCTGCTCTCCACGCCTGAAGCGATTGAAAAAGAAGTTGCTGCCATCCTGGCGAGTTACGGACATGGACACGGCCATGTGTTCAATCTGGGCCACGGCATCACCCAGTGGACGCCGCCAGTGAATGCCGAAGCGATGCTGGCCGCAGTCAGAACCCATAGTTCTCAATATCACGCCTGATCCCAACTTTCCCGTTATTCCGGCGAATGCGGGAATAACGGGGCTGTTGATTGCCACAATCAAGCAGCTCATCCATAATGCATTGCAAATGCGATGCAAAAGGAGCTTGCCATGAAAACCGCCACCATCCCTTCCTTACGTGTAGCGCCTGAGTTGCGTGATGCGGCAGAAAGCCTCTTGCTGGAAGGCGAAACCTTGTCCGCTTTTGTCGAGCAGTCTTTGCGCGACAAGATTCAACAGCGCCTCGCCCAGCAAGCCTTTGTTGCACGCGGAATGGCCTCAGGAGATGAGGCCAGAATTACCAATCAGTACTACTCTGCAGAGAGCGTCATCGGCGACTTGAAAAATTTGCTGAATAAAGCCAAGGCTGGCACTTGATTTACAAAATCCGCTACACCGCATCTGCGCGCGAAGATTTACTGCGGCTTTATGCATTTCTGCCGGATCAGGATTTACAAGCAGCTGAACATGCACTGACCACTATTGAGAAAAGTATGGAACTGCTTCAAGCCTTTCCTTTTACTTGCCGCAAGGTCATGACAGATAACCCGTTCATTCGGGAACTGGTCATTTCCTTTGGCGTTAATGGCTATGTAGCGCTATTCGAGATTGATGATGATACGACGGTTACAATTCTGGCTGTGCGACATCATCGGGAAGATGATTACCGTTAAGAACGATGGCCAGCCGCAGGCTTTATTCAGGCGCTTATTCATGTGCGGGAAAACATCCGGAGCAACGTCCTCGGGATTAGAATTCAAGCGGGTCGACATCCACTGCCCAGCGGACTTTTGTATTAAGCGGATGTGCCCTTAACAGTGCTACCAGCGCGTGCAACAGCCTTTGCAGCGATGCACGCTGGCTCGCGTGCATCAGCAACTGGCCGCGCTCCATGCCTTTCAGCCGCTCCATCTGCGGGCGTACCGGATCATACACCATCACTTTTTGCGCCAATTCATGGGCGCTATCCGCCGCATATTTGAGAAAACGTTGCACCAGCGCGTAGTCGTTGGCTTCGGCCTTCAACACCGCTAGGTAGGAGTAGGGCGGGAATTGCATGATTTCACGTTCCTGCAGCAAGCTGCCGGCAAAGGCAGGAAAATCATGGCCGCGCAGCGCGTTGAACAGCACATGGCCGGGGAATGCGGTCTGGATCAGCACCTCACCCCGCTTGCCTGCCCGCCCTGCACGACCGGCAACTTGCATCAGTTGCGAGAACAACCGCTCCGCCGCGCGGAAATCCGGGCTGAACAAGGCGCTGTCGGTATCGATGACGCCGACCAGCGTCAGGTTGGGGAAATCGTGCCCCTTGGCCAGCATCTGCGTACCGACCAGAATATCCACTTCGTTAGCGTGCACGGCATCAAGAATTTCGCTCAGCGCATGCCTGCGCTGGGTGCTGTCGCGGTCTACCCGTAAAACGCGCGCACCCGGCAACAGTGCCGCCAGTGTCTGTTCGAGTCTCTGGGTGCCGTGACCGGTCGGGTGCAGGTCGGTGTTGCCGCAACTGGGGCAGGCGGGCGGTATCTTTTGTTCATGACCGCAATGGTGGCAGCGCAGACGGCCCTGGCGCAGATGCACCACCAATCGCGCGCTGCAGCGCATGCATGGCGCGATCCAGTGACAGGCACTGCACAGCAGCACCGGGGAATAACCGCGCCGGTTGATGAACAGCAGGCTTTGTTCGCCACGTGCCAGACGCTCGCGCAGGGCAGCGGCCATGATCTGCGTGAGGCCGTCCTGCAGTGCGTTGCGGGTGGTGTCGATACAGCGGATTTCGGGTAGTTCTGCCTGCGCGACGGCGCGGTTGGTGAGCGTCAGTTTGCCGTATTTTCCGCTCTCCGCGTTGTGCCAGGTTTCCAGTGCAGGCGTTGCGGAACCCAGCACGACAGGCAGGCCGAGCTGCTGCCCGCGCACCAGGGCAACATCGCGGGCGTGGTAGCGCATGCTGTCCTGCTGCTTGTAGGAGGCGTCGTGCTCTTCATCGACCAGTATCATTTTCAGCAACGGCATGGGCGCGAATACCGAAAGCCGGGTTCCGATGACGATGCGGGCCTGGCCGGACTGTGCCAGACGCCAGTGCTGCAGGCGTTCTCCTTCATTCAGATTGCTGTGCAAAGACACCAGCGGCAGGTGCGGCAGACGGCTGCGGAAGCGCGCCTCCAGTTGCGGCGTCAGGTTGATTTCAGGGACCAGCACCAGCACCTGGCCGTCGTTGCCATGCAGAAAACGTTCGATCAGGCGGATATACACCTCGGTTTTGCCGCTACCAGTAATGCCGTACAGCAACCAGGGTTTGAAACCGGAAGGCGCAGCGCAGATGGCTTCGATAGCCTGCATCTGCTCACTGTTGAGTTCCGGTGCTGCCAGCGGTTCGCCGCCGGTTCGCAAACCCGCCAGAACTTCACTTGCCTGCAACAGGCCGAGCGACAACATCTCCGCTACGGCTTTACGCCAACCGGCAGAAATTTCCGCCAGTGCGGTCTCGCTCAGTGCGT
>JBEDHT010000246.1:0-7892 GCA_041174025.1 Pseudomonadota bacterium | reverse complement strand
GTTCTACGTGTACGGTAGCCGCAAGCGCAGCCAGAGACTGGAAAGTTACAAGAACATCCCGCTGGAAGATGACGAAACAGAGTTCAAGGGCAAGTGATATGAGTCAGGAAAATACAAAAGAAAGCGGCGCAGCCGAACAAAAGCCAGTATTCAGCCAGGGCGGCGTGCCAACCACCGGCCACTCATGGGATGGCGACATCCGTGAGTTGACCAACCCGTTGCCGAGATGGTGGGTCTGGGCGTTTTACATCACCGCGATATTTACCGTGGTTTACTGGCTGTTCTATCCGGCATGGCCGGTCGGCAGCACCTACACCAAGGGCGTGCCTGGCCTCAACAGCATTACCTACACGGCAACCCAGGTCGACGGCACCGAAGTCGAGAAAACCACGCACTGGAACATGCGCTCCAAGTTCATGGTGGAAATGAATGAACTGCATGCCGCACAGAAACAGTGGTTCGACAAGGTGGCGGCAACGCCTTACGAACAGATTGCGCAGGATGCCGAGCTCATGCAGTTCGTCGCCTCCGCAGGCAAAACGCTGTTCTCCGATAACTGCGCGCCATGCCACCAGGCTGGCGGACAGGGGGTCATCGGGTTTGCGCCCAACCTGACCGACGACCACTGGCAGTATGGCGGTGCTTACGAGCAGATCGAAGCGACCATCGTGCACGGCCGTCGCGGTTACATGCCGCCGTTCAAGGAAATCATTTCCGATGAAGAAATCGGTCAGCTTGCCAACTACGTGCTGAGCCTATCCGGCGAGCCGCATGATGCCGGCAGTGCCAGTTCCGGCGCCAAGCTGTTTCAGACCAACACTGCCGGCTGCTATGCCTGTCACGGTGCTGATGCAAAGGGTATCGAGGGCATCGGTTCGGCCAACCTGACCGACAAGATCTGGTTGTGGGCCAACATCCCTGAAATGAGCATGCCCGAAGAAAAACTGAAGGCAGTGAAGACCATCATTTCCGGCGGCCTCAATCGTGGCGTCATGCCTCCCTGGGAAGATCGCCTCAAGCCAGATCAGATCAAACTGCTCACGGTTTACGTGCACCAAGGTCTGGGCGGCGGCAAGTAATCGGGTTTCATCTGCATAAAGGCTCACGCTGCCGTGAGCCTTTATGCTTTTTGTACTGTCAAAAATTGAACGCGTATCGCCTCTGTTTCAGCATCAATCAATCAACAGGTGAGTCATAGCCATGGAAGCCAGCAGTACCAAGCCAGCCCAAGCCAAGCCAGTCCAAAAGTATATTCCGATCGTCACGCGCTCGGTCAAGGGCAAGTTCCGCAACTTCAAGACGGCCATCATGCTGTTGGCGTATTCCGTCTATTTTCTGCTGCCGTGGATGCCGTGGTCGCGTAACAGCGCAGCCGATCAGGCTGTCATGTTCGATCTCGATACGCGCCGCTTTTTCATTTTCGATCTGATCGTCTACCCGCAGGATATTTTCTGGCTGGCCATGCTGCTGTTCATAGCGGCCGCGCTGCTGTTCTTCACCACCGGCCTGATCGGCCGCGCCTGGTGCGGTTATTTCTGTTTCCAGACGCTTTGGTCTGACCTTTTTATCTGGATCGAGCATCGCATACAAGGCGAACGCCCGGCCCGTTTGCGTCTGAAAAACCAGCCATGGAATGCTGAAAAGCTGCTCAAGGTCGGCGGTTCGCACGCCTTGATGATACTGATTTCGTTCTGGACCGCCGTCACCTTTGCTGCCTATTTCAGTTACGCGCCTGAATTCGTCGTCAGGCTTTTCAGCGGCGAAGCGGCGCAAGCCGGCTACATCACGGTGGTGGTGTTGACCATCACCACTTATCTTGCCGCAGGCGTCATCCGCGAGCATGTCTGTACCATGGGCTGTCCGTATGCGCGTTTTCAGGGTGTCATGTACGAGCCTGATACGCTGGCAGTGAGCTACGATGCGCGGCGCGGAGAAGGCACTGCCGGCCGCATGATTCCGAAAGCCGGACTGAAAACGCGCGAGGAGCGCCAAGCCAAGGGACACGGCGATTGCATTGATTGTGGCTTCTGCGTGCAGGTTTGCCCGACCGGCATCGACATACGCGATGGCCTTCAGTATCAATGCATCTCCTGCGGTCTCTGCATCGACGCCTGCAACAACATCATGGATTCTGTCGGTTATCCGCGCGGCCTGATCCGCTACGATTCCGAACGCAACCTGAGCAGCGAGCATCCTTCCAGACCGCATCTGGAGTGGAAGCGTCTCAAGGTGTGGGGTTACGCGCTGGCGCTGATCGTTGCGACCGCATTCCTGTTCTACAACATCGGCACGCGCAGCGATACCGAAGTGACCGTGCAGCAGACACGCCAGCCGCTGTTCGTCACATTG
Organism: Pseudomonadota bacterium; assembly: GCA_041174025.1. Taxonomy (GTDB): domain Bacteria; phylum Pseudomonadota; class Gammaproteobacteria; order Burkholderiales; family Methylophilaceae; genus UBA6140. Next base: position 5,543 of record JBEDHT010000246.1, on the reverse strand, counting down.
TCTGACGGCAGTTTCCGCAATCGCTACCAGATTCATATCGTCAACAAGACCGAGCATGAAGAAATCTACGAATTGACGGTGCGCGGCATTCCTGCCGAATCGCTCAACATCGGCGACATACCGCAAATCCGCGTGCGGGCAGGCAAGAGCCTGACCATAGGCGCGCGCATCGATTTGCCGCGTGACATTGCTAGCGCCACACAGACCTTCGACTTCGTCATTCAGCCTTCCAGCCCGGAAGCGGAGCCGCTGGTGGTGCAGACCAATTTCAACAGCAAACGATAGGTGGCAGCATGCTGGCGATGATTCCGGAAATTTCCATGACTGAAACCCTGTTCGGCGGATTGATACTGGCGGCGGCACTGTTCTTCATCAGCCGCCGTCTGGGGCTGCCGAATTTCTGGGCCGGGGTGCTCAGCGGCATGCTGCCGTTTCTGCTCTACCTGGTGTATGCCAGCCGACACTGGGCGGGCGGCGACGTGCTGGCCATCCACTTTGCCGTTTATCTGGCCAACGCAGGCGTGCTCTCGGTATTCGGCAGCCTGCAGCAGAAGAAACAATCCATGCACTGGGCGCCCAGACTGATTATTGCCTTCTTCATTTTTCTTGTCGTTCTCAACGCAGTGCTGCTTTCGATCGCCAGCCGCGGCGTGCCTGATTTGCTGGCGCAACTCGTGCTGCCCAATCCGGATCAGCAGAAAGTACATACCGCCTTCCCCGGCACCGTTCCGCACGACAAGAACAAAAGCTATCAGGGCCATCTGGCCAGAATCGAGCAGCAGCGCGCACTGGGCTGGCAAGTCAGCCTGGAGGGGGTGCAAGCCCTGCAGAGCCGTCAGGCCGGTACCATTGCCATCGTCCTGCTGGATCGCGACGGTGCGCCGGTCGAATCAGCCGAAGTCACGCTGGGGCTGTGGCGCGTGGCCAACAGCCGGGATGACCGTTCGTTGACTTTGCAGGAAACAGGCCCGGGCCGCTATCAGGGCGAACTGACCTTGCCGCAGGCCGGACGCTGGCTGGCTGAAATTGTCATCCGCCGGGATGACATCGAGTTCCGCAGCCAGCACGAGCTGTTTCTCGATAATTAAACGGGCCTTCACCCGGAGTCACGATGAGCGCTGTGCAAGATACGCAACCGGGCTGTTACCACTGCGGCCTGCCTGTGCCTTCCGGCACGCGTTATACGGCGGTCGTTCTGCAGCAAGCGCGCGACATGTGCTGTCACGGCTGCCAGGCGGTAGCGCAGGCGATTGTTGAAAACGGGCTGGAAGATTATTACCGTTATCGTACCGAGCTGCCGAAGAATGTCGAAGACCTGGTGCCGGACGAGCTTCGCGACCTGCAGCTCTACGATCACCCGGAAGTGCAGAAAAGCTTTGTCTCGGTCGCGCAGGACCAGCGCAAGGAAGCCTCCCTGATTCTCGAAGGCATCACCTGTGCCGCCTGCATCTGGCTCAACGAGCGCCACTTGCGGCAGTTGCCCGGCATCCTGCAGGTCAGCATCAACTACACCTCGCATCGGGCGCGTATCAGCTGGGATGACAGTCAGCTCAAGCTGAGCGATATCCTGACCGAGATCCGCAAACTCGGTTACCACGCCCACCCCTTCAGCGCACAGCAGCAGGAAGCCATGCGGCTCAAGCAACGCAAGGCGGATTTCCGCCGGCTTGCCGTTGCCGGTCTTTCCGCCGGTCAGGTCATGATGATCGCCGTTGCCCTGTACGCCGGCCCCGCGCAGGGGCTGGAGTTCGCCACCGCACAACTGCTGCGCTGGTTCAGTCTGGTGCTCAGTATCCCTGCCATGTTCTACGCCGCCTGGCCGTTTTATCAGGTGGCCTGGCGCAGCCTGAAAACCGGCCGGCTGGGGATGGATGTGCCGATCAGCCTCGGCCTCATCACCGGCTTCGCCGGTAGCATCTGGGCCACCTTTCAGGGGGTGGGCGAGGTCTATTACGATACCTTGACCATGCTCATCTTTTTTCTGCTGGCGACCCGGTTTCTCGAACGCAACGCGCGCGAAAAATCGGTTGAATCGGCTGAAAACCTGCTCAGGCTGGTGCCGGCCATCGCCTCTCGCCTCAATGCTGCCGGACAGCCTGAACTGGTGCCGCTGATCGAACTGAAACCCGGCGATCTGATCGTCTGCAAACCCGGCGAAACCATCGCTGCCGATGGCGTCGTGGTGGCGGGCGAAAGCAGTGCCGATGAATCGTTGCTGACCGGCGAAAGCCGGCCGCTGCTGAAAACTGCCGGCAGCACGGTCTATGCCGGCAGCATCAATTACGAAAGCCCGCTGACGGTGCGCGTCAGCGCACTCGGCGAAGAGACGGTGATCGCCAGTATCAGCCGCCTGCTCGACCGTGCGCAGGCAGAAAAGCCCAGGCTGACCGAGCTGGCCGACCATATTGCCGCCTGGTTCACCTATGCGCTGCTGTTTTCGGTCGTGCTGATTGCTTGGGTCTGGGTGCAGATCGACACATCGCGCGTGCTGGAAATCGTCCTCACCGTGCTGGTCGTCAGCTGTCCGTGCGCGCTATCGCTGGCGGCGCCTGCCGCTTTTGCCGCATCCGGTTCGCATCTGGTCAAGCGCGGCGTGTTGCTGACGCGCGGCCATGCGCTTGAAGCGCTGGCAAGAGTGACGCATGTGGTGTTCGACAAGACCGGTACCCTGACAGAAGGCCGTCCGCAATTGCAGCAGACCCTGACGTTCGGCAGCCTGAGTGAAGCGGAATGCCTCCGATTGGCTGCCAGTCTGGAGCAGCATTCCGAACACCCCTATGCCAGAAGTTTTCTTGATGCGCAGAAACTGCAGAGCGAGGCGCTTGAACAGTTGACCGACGCCGCCAACCAGCCGGGCCGGGGCGTTACCGGCAGCCTCGGCGGCAAACGCTATTATCTCGGCAATCTCAGCCTGCATGCAGTGCCCGGGCAAGTGCCGGCACTGCCACCGGTAGAAGCCAGCGCCACGGTCATCTGGCTCAGCGATGACGAACGCTATCTGGCTGCTTTTGTCATGGCGGACAGTTTGCGCCCGCATGCCAGGGCGCTGGTCGAAGCGCTGCAGGCCAAGGGTCTGGTGGTTTCGATTCTGAGCGGTGATACCGAAGCGGCAGTGCAGGATTACGCCGGACAACTGGGTATTTCCAGCTGGCAGGCGGCATCTTCCCCCGAACAAAAACTGGCAGCGATCGAGCGACTGCAACAGCAGGGCGAAGTCATCGCCATGGTCGGCGACGGCATCAACGATGCGCCGGTGCTGGCGAAAGCGCAGGTTTCCATCGCCATGGGAAGCGGTACGCAAATGGCGCGTGCCTCCGGTGATATCGTATTGTTGAGCGAGCAGTTGCTCGAAATCGACCATGCCATTGCAACCAGCCGCTTCACGCGCAACGTCGTGCGCGAAAACTTCGCCTGGGCGCTGGGCTACAACACGTTGGCGCTGCCGTTTGCCGCAACCGGCATGATCTCGCCCTGGATGGCTGCCATTGGCATGTCGGTGAGCTCGCTGATTGTGGTGCTGAACGCTTTGCGCTTGCGTTGATGCCAAGGGCAGATGACAGGCGCTAGAACTGATGCAGTTCTGCCGAGCGTTGCTTGAGCGTGCGTTCGGCAGTCCGGTAGTCCGGGTAAAGGCTTTCCACCACGGCCCAGAATCTGGCTGAATGGTTCATTTCCTTCAGGTGCGCCAGCTCGTGGCAGACGACGTAATTGATCAGATGCGGCGGCGCTTGCAGCAAGCGCCAGTTGAGGCGGATTTCGCTGCGTGAGTTGCAGCTCCCCCAGCGCGAGCGTGCGTTGGAGAGATAGAGTTTCGGCATCGGCACGCCCAGCCTGGCCGCGTAGAGCTGCAAGCGGCGCTCGAAGTCGGCCAGGGCTTCCTTTTTATACCATTGTACGACCCTGGCAACAATCGCCTCGCTGTCGCCAGTGTCGGTCAGCCTGAGATGCAGCGCACCCTGTTCGAACGTCACCTTTCTGTTGCGCGTGTCCGGACGCAGGCTCAGGCGGATATCGTTGCCGAGCAGTTTCAGTGCGGCGCCGTCTTCCCAGCGTATCGGCGCCGGACGGCTTGCCGCCATCTGCTGCAGTTTCTTTCTGATCCAGCCGGCCTTGTCGAGCAGGGCGCTTTCCAGCGCCGTTTGGCTGATGCGCTTGGGCGCATGCACGACCAGGCCGCTGCTGCCTATTTTGAGGCCGATGGTTCGGCGCGGTCTGCGTTCGAGTTGGTAAGGGATGCGCTCGCCATCCGGCAAGGCCAGATGATATTCGCTCATGGTTGCGAGAGGCGCGGCATTTCCTGCTCTATCCATTGTTCGACGCGCTGGTTGAGTTCGTCCGGTTTCAGGCCCGCGCTTTCGATCGGCTGGCCGATACTGACCGTTATAGTACCCGGGCGCTTGATAAACGCATTCTTCGGCCAGTATTCGCCGGCATTATGCGCCACCGGCACAACCGTAGTCCCGGTGTGCGTCGCGAGCCAGGCGCCGCCGATGTGGTATTTGCCTTTCCGGCCCGGCGGCATGCGCGTGCCTTCGGGGAAGATGACCACCCAGAAGCCTTTTTTCATGCGGTCCTTGCCTTGTTCGACCATCTGTTTCAGGGCTTCGCGGCCCGCACTGCGGTTGATTGCAATCGGCGAAGTCATCGCCAGCCCCCAGCCGAAGAAAGGCACCCACAACAACTCGCGTTTGAGCACCCACACCTGCGGCGGAAAAATCTCCTGAAATGCCAGCGTTTCCCAGGCGGACTGATGTTTGGAAAGCACGATACTGGGCGTTTGTGGGATATGCTCGCGGCCGATGACGCGGTAGCGTACGTTGCAGGTCACCCGTAACCACCAGAGCATGGAACGCGCCCACACCGAGATGATGCGGTAACGGGTAACGGGCGGAAACGGAAAGGTGAGAATGGCGAACAGGCCGAAAAACAGGGTGAACAGCCACTGTCCGAGCGTGAAAATCAGGGAACGCAGAAAAATCAGCATGCCCGCACCGTTCAAACCAGTGACATGGGCGCGTGGCTGAGGCTCTTGCTTTGATCGCAGGCAATAATGCGTTGCGCTGCCTCGGCCAGATCCGCGCAGACCCAGGTGCCTTCCGGCAGGCCGCCTTCCGCCAGGGTTTTTTCGCCCTTGCCGGTGCGTACCAGAATGCACTGGGCGCCATGCCGGGCACTGGCCTGCAGATCGCGCAGCGCATCGCCGACGCTGTACACCGTATTGAGATCGATGGCGAAACGGCGGCCGATTTCCTCGATCATGCCGGATTTCGGTTTGCGGCAATCGCAGTTATCGTCGGCGCCATGCGGACAATAGAACAATGCATCGATACGGCCGCCGAACTGTCCGAGCGTGCGCACCATCTTGTCGTGGATCGCGTTCAGCGTCGCCATGTCGAACAGACCACGGCTGATACCGGACTGGTTGGTCGCCAGCGCGACGCGAAAGCCGGACTGGTTCAGCAACGCAATCGCTTCGAGGCTGCCGGGGATGGGCTTCCACTCATCCGGGCTCTTGATGAAGTGGGGGCTGTCGTAGTTGATGA
>JBEDHT010000245.1:0-4703 GCA_041174025.1 Pseudomonadota bacterium | reverse complement strand
CATGTGGCGCTGCACTTGCTGGCATCCAATGCTGAAGGAGAAGCGCTTGGTTGTGCCAGAATTTTGTCAGGCGGCGTGATCGGTCGCATGGCTGTGTTAACACCCTGGCGCGGCAGGGGTGTTGGTATGGCGTTGTTACGCAAGGCGCTGCAAATATGCCGCGAACGCGGTTGGCGCGATATCCGGCTTTCAGCGCAGATTCATGCGATTGCGTTTTATGAGAAAGCCGGTTTTGTCGTCTGCAGTGAGGCGTATCTGGATGCCGGCATTCCGCATCGGGATATGCGTATGGCAGCGCCTGAGTAAGGCTTGGGCCGGTTCTTGCAAGCAATTGCTTTTCAATCCGGATGCTTATGCGTTTGTTGATTGCACCCGGCTTCGGTAAAATGGCGCTTTTCTGCCAATCTCCAATCAAAGGAATTCCATGTCCAAAATCATTTTCAAGGCTGGTGAAGCCACTGTTTTCAGCGAAGGTAAAGACGTCACGGCAGCGATGCCGGAAATTCTCATCGGTGCCGTTGATGGTCCGGTCGGTACTGCATTCGCCAACATGATGGCGCAAAGCAAGGGCCATACAGCGATGTTTGTCGTGCGCGACATCAACCAGCAGGTGCGCCCGGCAGCGATGATGGTGCCCAAGGTAACGCTGAAGGATTCCATCAATATCGAGCTGTTCGGCGGCGTAGTTCAGGCTGCGACGGCTGACGCGATCGTCGATTGCGTGATCGAGGGCATTATCCCCAAGGATCAGGTCAATGATCTGTGCATCGTCTCGCTCGTCTGGATCGACCCGGGTTGTGCCGCACTGGCCAAGGAAGGCAAGCTGGACAAGGCTGACATGTACAAGAACAACTACGAAGCGACCAAGCTGGCGATCAAGCGCGCGCTCAATGACGAGCCTTCGATCGATGAGCTGATCAAGAACCGTCACACCATCAAGCACTGTATGTGGGAAGACAGCTGGGATCAGAAGTAAGACGCTTGGTATTACACTGATTAACCTGCCGCTCCATGCAACGCATGGGCCGGCAGGTTTTTTATTGGCTGCTTTCCGGGTTGGCGTGTTTGAGTTGCGCCAGCGAATCAATAATATTGGCTTCGCCGAGCTGGCCGGCAAAGCCCGCTTTTTTCAGTTTTTCGAGCACGTTGGCGCGCGTTTCGCATAACACCAGACGCGTGTGGTTTCTGATGCAGGTGTCGCGCAGATCCCATAATGATTGCATGCCGGTGGCATCGATGAACGGAACCTGACCGAGACGCAAGACCAGCGTGTCGGCGTGGTGGTGGATGTTTTCCAGCGTCGATTCGAGCCGTTCGGCGGCGCCGAAAAAGAACGGACCTTCCATCGCAAAGACGACGGTTTTATCCGGCAGGACAAAACCGGCATCGCGGATTTCTTCCTGCAACTGTTGCGGCGATTGCTCGGCGAAGACGACGGCTTCCGCCATTCGCTTCATGAACAGCAAGGCAGCAATCATCACCCCGATATTGACAGCGATGACCAGATCGCTGAACACGGTCAGCAGAAAAGTCACCAGCAGTATGGTGACATCGGCTTTGGGCGCCGTGAACAGCATGTGTTTGAAGCGGTGCAGCTCGCTCATGTTGTAGGCGACGACAAACAGAATGGCAGCGAGCGCGCAGAGCGGGATATCTTCAGCCAGCGGCGCCAGCAGAAGCACGATCAACAACAGCGTGACGGCGTGAACAATGCTGGAAAGCGGGCTGTTGGCGCCCTGCCGGATATTGGTGGCGGTTCTGGCGATGGCGCCGGTAGAGGCAAAGCCGCCGAACAGGGGCGAAAAAATATTGGCGATACCCTGCCCCATCAGCTCCTGGTTGGAGTTGTGTTTGCCGCCGGTCATGCCGTCGGCCACTACGGCAGACAGCAGCGATTCGATGGCACACAACAGCGCGATGGTGAACGCCGGCCCGATCAGATGCAGCGCATCGGATACCGTGGTCTGCGGCCAGGCAAAGTCCGGCAACTGTTGTGGAATGCCGCCGAAGGCCGAGCCTATGGTGGCAACACCCTCGAACTGGAAAATCGCCTGCGCCAGCGTCGCCAGTATGATGGCGGTCATAGGTGCCGGAATGCGTTTGAACAGCCTGGGGGAAATCAGCAATACCAGTAGCGTGAAGAGACCGAGCAAGGCTGTAGCAAGGTGCGTCTCAGCCAGTGCCTGTGTCAGGATCCAGAATTTTTCGTGGAAATGCTCCAGACCGAGCGTGACCTGCAGTCCGAGGAAATCCTTCCACTGGCCGACGAAAATGATGACTGCGATACCGCTGGTAAAGCCGACAATGACCGGATCGGGAATGTACTTGATGACGCTGCCCATGCGCGCGAGGGACATTAGAATCAGCATGAGCCCTGCCATCAGGGTGGCGATTTGCAGGCCGGCAATGCCGTATTTGGCAGAAATGCCGGCGAGAATGACGATGAAAGCGCCGGTCGGGCCGGACACTTGCAGACGGCTGCCACCGAAAACGGCAGCCAGTGTGCCGGCAACGATGGCCGTATAGATGCCTTGCTCCGGCTTTGCCCCGGAGGCGATGGCGAAGGCCATGGCCAGCGGCAGGGCGACCACACCGACGATCAGCCCGGAAACGATGTTCGCCATCCAGTATTGTCTGGAAAGCAGGCCTGCACGTTTGGCTTCGAGTATGGCGATCATGATGTAGTCCTGATTTTGGCATGAATCGGGCAGGTCATGCCATAGAACAATGGCTGCCGGAGGCAGTCTGATCCCGATATCTTGGTGACATGGACTTCAGTGATGGATCTTTTTTCCGGGCTCATGGATGAATCCCCGCATTTGCAACTGGGAACGGCTGCCTGGCTGTTGCGGGGTTTCGTTCTAAGCAAAGAGACGGCAATCCTGCAGGCGCTGGAGTCTGTGCTCGCCGAGGCTCCGCCGCGTTCGATGAAGACGCCCGGTGGCCAGTCGATGTCGGTATTGACCACCAGTTGCGGCAATCTCGGCTGGGTTTCCGATCGCAGCGGTTATCGCTATGAAGCCTGTGACCCAGCCACGGGCAAGCCATGGCCTGCCATGCCTGCACTGTTTGCGTCGCTTGCTGCGGCAGCGGCGGCAGAATCCGGTTTCCGTGATTTCAGGCCGGACGCCTGTCTGATCAACTGTTATGAAACCGGTGCAAAAATGGGCTTGCATCAGGACAAGGACGAGCGCGATTTCAGCCAACCGATCGTTTCGGTTTCGCTCGGTATCGGCGCAATTTTTCTGTTCGGTGGCTTGAAACGCAACGACCGGGTGTTCCGCATCGCACTCAATCACGGCGATGTGGTGGTTTGGGGCGGCGCGGACAGATTGCGTTTTCATGGTGTGCAACCGGTCAAGCCGGCTGTGCATGACAAACTGGGCGCACGCCGTATTAATCTGACCTTCCGCAAGGCTGCTTGAGCAAGCGCTGATAAATGTATTAATCAGCGTTATACCGGCAAATTGTTCAGCAACGTTCTGACCGGCGTTGGCAAGGCTGCACCACTTGCATCTGCGCGATTGAGCCAGACTGAGGCAGTTTGATGAGCTGCGGCAGCATGGCCGGTTACGCGCATCGGCTGCGGCGTGATGTGCAGGCGAAAATGCGTAAACGCATGTTTCAGCAGCGGCATCGGTTGCAGCATTTCGGCTTCGATGCCAAAACGTTCGCGCACATGGTTGATGGCATCGGTCCCTTGGGCCATTTCCGGCAGACTCCAGAGGCCACCCCAGATGCCGATCGGTGGACGTTTTTCCAGCAGTATCTGGTCGCCGTCCAGCAACAAGAGCATGGTGACCGATTTTTCCGGGATGGCCTTGCGCGGTTTCGGTGCCGGTAAAGCCTTGACCCGGTTTGTGGAAAAAGCGCCGCAGCTTTGCAACAACGGGCAATCAGTGCATTTCGGCTGGCTGCGCGTGCACAGCGTTGCGCCCAGATCCATCAGTCCCTGCGTATAAGCGACCATGCCGCTCTGCGGCATCAGCGTTTCTGCCAGCTGCCATAACTGTTTTTCCACTTTGGGTAATCCGGGCCAGCCTTCGATCAGAAAGTGGCGCGCAAACACGCGTTTGACATTGCCATCGAGTATCGGCTGCGGCTGCTCGAAAGCGAAGCTGGCGATTGCGGCTGCGGTTGAACGGCCGATGCCGGGCAATTTGACGATATTTTCGAACTGCGCCGGGAAGCGGCCGTCATGCGCATCCATGATGATTTGCGCGGCGCTGTGAAGGTTGCGCGCACGCGAGTAATAGCCGAGTCCGCTCCAGTGCTGCAGTACGGCATCTTCGTCTGCACCTGCGAGGCTGCGGATATCCGGAAAGCGCTGCATGAATTTCCGGTAATAGCCGATCACCGCGCTGACCTGCGTCTGTTGCAGCATGATCTCGGAAACCCAGATAGCGTAAGGATCGCGCGTATTCTGCCAGGGCAGGTCGTGGCGGCCGTGCTGTTGCTGCCAGTGAATCACGGTGTTGGCGAAATCGGACATCGGTATTCCGGGGTTTTATTCAAGCAGCAAAAGCCTGACCGGTTGGCAGGCTTGATGTCTTTTACAGACCTAGCAGTTTGTTGAGCTTCTGTTTGGCTTTTTCTTCCACCGTCTGCGGTTTTTCTTCGGCTGGTGCCGGGGCCGGTGCTGCTTCCTGTGCGGCAGCCGGTTCACTTTCAGCAGGCGCCGGTGCGGTTTTGCTCTTGCTGCC
>JBEDHT010000244.1:0-3359 GCA_041174025.1 Pseudomonadota bacterium | reverse complement strand
GTCATCACCGGTGCCGCCACGGTCTGGAAGCTGACGCGCCAGAACCGTAACAGCTCTTTCTTGAACAGTGTCCATGGTCCGCGCATGCGGGCAGAAATCAACGTCATGGCTTGCTCACCAGATCAACAAATACATCTTCCAGATCAGCCTCTATCAACTGCATGTCTTCCACCGCAATCGAGGCTTGCCGGATCTGTGCCAGCACCGGCTCGACCTGCGTGACGTCGGTCAACGCCAGCATATACTCAAAAGCCTCTTCGTGACGCAATAGCGGCCGCAGGCTTTCAGGCAACGCCGCTGACAACTTCAGGCGCAAATTCTTGCCGGGAATTTTCTTCAACAGATTCGCTGTGGTATCCAGCGCGATGATCTGTCCCTGCTTCATCATTGCCACGCGCGAACAGAGCGTCTCCGCTTCTTCAAGATAGTGCGTAGTCAGAATCACGGTATGGCCTTCGCGATTCAAGCGCTTGATGAACTCCCAAAGCATCTGACGCAATTCGACATCGACGCCGGCAGTCGGCTCGTCTAGCACGATCACCGGCGGCCTGTGGGCCAGTGCCTGCGCGATCAGCGCGCGCCGCTTCATGCCTCCGGAAAGCCTGCGCATATTAGTATGCGCTTTGTCGGTCAGGCCCAGACACTCAATGATCTCGTCCACCCAGTCGTCGTTTTCCGGCCCGCGGCCGAAATAGCCTGCCTGAAAACGCAGCATTTCGCGCACATTGAAAAACGGGTCGAACACCAACTCCTGCGGCACAACGCCGAGTGCATGCCGCGCCTGACGATAATCAGCCTGCACATCGAAGCCCATGACGGCGAGTCTGCCGCTGGTCGGCTTGATCAAACCGGCAAGCAGATTGATCAATGTCGATTTCCCTGCGCCGTTGGGACCGAGCAGGGCAAAGAACTCACCTTGCTCTATAGTGAGATCGATGCCCCTCAGAGCTTGCAAAGCACCGTAATGCTTTTGCACCTGTTCGATTTTAATTGCAGGAATCATGTACGTGGAGGAGGCAAACGCCTCGCGAATCAATGTGTAGCTGCCGGGTCTGCAGCCAGTGGAATCAGATCAAGAACACCATAAAGGGTGGCAAGGCTGGTGAGATTGGCGGGAAGGTTGGCATAAGACAGGTCGCAACCACCGGCTTTTGCCTGGCGCAACCACTCGAACAACAGACTGATCGCAGCCGAATCGACTTCGGCTACACCGGCCATATCGACCTTGAGCGTAGCAGACCCATCAACAACGACACTCTCGGCGAGCAGCTTTTCGATATCGGCCAGCACCAGATCACCGCTGATACGCCAACATCCCTCGTTTTTGATAATTTCCACCACGTCGAAAACTCGTCAGGGGCTTAAACACCCAGCTCCCGGTTCTTCTCGGCCAATCTCTGTATCAGCCCGTCCATACCGCCAACCTGGCGGATTTCGTTGCTGAACTGGCTGCGGTAATTGGTCACCAGGCTCACACCTTCAATCACGATATCGAAGACTTTCCAGCCGTTGGTGCCCTTCTCCAGCGTATAATCGATCGCAATCGGCTGGCCGCCCGGCTGCAGAATCTGGGTTTTTACCGTAACTCGCGTGGCATCGGGCTGGGCACGGAAAGGCAGGTACTGAATGGTCTGATTGCGGTACTTGGACAGGGCGCTGGCATAAGTGCGCAACAAGAGGCTGCGGAACTCCTTCTGAAACTCCGCTTGCTGTTCTTTGGTAGCCGTTGCCCAATTGCGACCCAGCACCAGGCGGCAGACACGGTCGAAATCAAAATTGGGTAAAATCTTCGCCTCTGCCAACGCGAATATCTTCTGCTGGTTGCCGTTCTGGATATCCTTGTCGTTCTTGACGATCTCGATCACTTCATCCGCAGTTTTTCTGACCAACTCATCCGGTCCCATTTCTGCCACTGCCGAACCGGCAAAACCAAGTAACGCCAGGAAATAAAAACCGCTAAGCAACTGTTTCATCATGTTCACCCGATAGTTGGTGGTGTTGAATTATTCGTTTGATTCCGAAGACTCGGAAGCCTTGCTGTAAAGAAACTGACTGATCATTTTTTCCAGCACAATGGCATCCTGCGTCTGCATGATTTTATCATTTTCCTTCAGGAATTCCTCATCGCCGCCGGCTTCAAGACCGATGTACTGCTCGCCGAGCAAACCGGCAGTGTAAATATTGGCAAAGGTATCCTTGGGGAAGGGATAGCGTTTGTCCAGCTTGAGATTGACGCGGGCTTCATAAGTAACACTGTCGAACTGGATGGAATCCACCCGGCCGACCACCACGCCCGCACTTTTGACCGGCGCACGCGGCTTCAGTCCGCCGACATTCTGGAAATAAGCACTGACGGTATACGTCTCGCCAAGATTGCTGCTGGTCAGATTACCGACCTTCATCGCCAGGCCAAGGAGGGCAGCGATACCCAATGCGGCGAAAATCCCCACCCACAAATCAATTTTGGTTCTATCCATGTTATCCCCTCAAAATTTCACTTGCCGCAAATTCAGCTGATCATGAACGAGGTCATGACGAAGTCCAGACCCAGTACAGCCAATGACGAATTAACAACGGTACGGGTCGTTGCCCGGCTGACACCGTCGGCAGTCGGTGGCGCATCATAGCCCTCGAACAGGGCGATCATGGTGCAGGCAACACCGAACACGCAGCTCTTGATAAAACCGTTCAGGACATCTTCCCTGAAATCAACACTGGCTTGCATCTGTGACCAGAACGCACCGCCATCGACGCCGATTATCGGCACCGCGACCAGATAGCCGCCCAGTATGCCGATCATGGAGAACAGCGAGGCCAGCAGAGGCATGCTGATGACACCGGCCCAGAAGCGTGGCGCTACCACGCGGGCAATCGGGCTCACCGCCATCATTTCCATGGCAGACAACTGTTCCGTCGCTTTCATCAGGCCTATCTGCGCCGTGATAGCGGTACCTGCGCGCCCGGCAAACAGCAGTGCCGTCACCACGGGACCCAGCTCTCGCACCAGCGACAGCGCCACGAGCACACCGATCGCCTCTGACGAACCGTATTTTTGCAGGGTATTGTAGCCCTGCAACCCCAGCACCATACCGACGAAAAACGCCGAAACGATGATAATGATCAAGGACAGCACACCGGTGAAATAGATCTCACGTATGACCAGATAAGGCCTGCGCAGGCTCTCGCCGGAATAAATCAGCGTATAGGCAAAAAATCTTGCGGCAGAGCCAAGCCGCCAGAACTGATCGACCAGCCGGTGACCGATGCCGCGCAACAGGCTGTCCAGCCCGGATAACAGTTTAGACATCGTAACCTCTCAGCATGTCGCCTCTGTAATCCGGCGCCGGATAATGGAAAGG
>JBEDHT010000243.1:0-10110 GCA_041174025.1 Pseudomonadota bacterium | reverse complement strand
ACACTTTACCGATCGCTGCTACCCAGCGCTCCTGGCGGTCTATGGCGTTGATGACGCGATATTCGATCTTGTATTCGCCCGAACCCTCGGGGTCGGATGCTTGCTGGATGGCATGGCGCCGGATATGGCGGTCTTCCGGGTGAATGCCCGTGATCAGCATTTCATAGGTCATCGGCTGATCCGGCGGAATACCCCATAGTTGGCGCACGCACTCATCGTATTTCATCGTGTTGTGGATCAGGTCGTAATCGAACACGCCCAGCCCGGCCACACGCTTGGCCAAACCTCAGCCGTTCCTCGCTTGCACGCAGGGCCTCTTCCGCTTTCAGGCGCTGGTCTGAATCGTGAAAGCTGATCAGGACATAAGGATGCCCCTTGATTTCAAGCGGACTCAGTCCGATGTCGAGCTGGATTTCACTGCCATTGCGTTTGAGGGCGACCAGATTTCTGCCGTTGCCCATCACGCGCTTATTTGGTGCTGCGCTGTAGGCTTGCCGGTGTTTGTGATGCTGTTCGCGGTAACGTTCGGGTATCAGTGCCTCGACCTTGAGCCCGGTGATTTCTTCCCGGGCATAGCCCAGCAATGCACAGGCCGCGTTGCTTGCCTGCAGAATGAGGCCGTGGCCGTCCACCAGCAGCATGGCATCGGCGGCGGCAAAAAACTCCTTGAAACTCAGATCTTCCAAAGGTCTGGTCAAAGCTTCGTCCTTGTCGGGGTTTGCAGCGCAATACGGTATCGTCGCCGCAGCAGAAAAAGTATATCAACTTGGACACACCTTATGTTGATGCCACAAGAAGGCACGGATTTATTCGGTTTTGTCTTTCCGGCGCAGGCTGGAACCCAATTAAATAAAGCACTGGATACCGGCCTGTTCCGGTATGAAAGATGAACCGGCATCGCCATAAGTGTTTGCACGAATATTCACTGCCGGGGCTCGGGCATAAACTTTCGCTGTTGCCCATAGCCGCCGGTTTCAACTGGATTTGCAGAATGGAGAATCATCATGAGCGCCGTTCACAAGCTTTATCCATCAAGAAAGAACTTCCCCCTGGCAGGTCTTGCTGTTGCCGACAGCACCTCGCGCGAAGAGAATAACGTGATACTGACGCTCAACGAAAGCGGCATCATCTGTGAGTGCAACCGCGCAGGCTGCAGATTGCTGGGCTGCACGCGCAATGCCCTGGCCTGGCAGCATGTATCGAGGTTATTGCCGCAATTACAGAATACCGTGCTGCTGAAGAATGCCCATCTCAACCCGTATTTAAAGTTTCTCTCCCGCGTCGGACATCCGTTTGAAGTGGTGACACTTAACGGACTGCATTTTTACGCGGAGCTTTTTTTCAGCGAGATCGAGAACCTCGGCAGGCAGACCCTGCAGGTCATTATTGCGCCCTTGCAACCCGAATAAGGCAGAGGGAAAAGTCATGAGCGCCGTTCTCAGGGACAGCATTCTTGAAGTTGTGCCAGCCAGGCTGGAAAGGACTCAACACAAGCATACCACCATCAAATAAGCTGTCTTTCTGCACCCCGGCGCCGCTTTTCGGCTTTAAAGCAAACGGCGCTGAATAACCAACCTTAACAAAGGGTAACCAGCATGACACGTATCGCGCATATAGTTGCAGCCACGGATTTTTCATCCCATGCAGAGCGTGCCGTCCGGCGCGGCGCGCTCATCGCCCGTCGACTCAAAACGGACCTGCATCTGGTTCATGTCGCCAGCCCGATGGTGATGTTTCAGGGCGACGAGCTTTCCTTCGGCGCGCACAGCCATTACCAGCACGCTTATCTGGAGCCCGGCAAACAACAGCTGGAGGCGCTTGCTACAACCCTGCGCGCAGAATACGGCATTGCGGTGCAGACGGCGATGCCGGTCGGCCGTCCGCATACGGAGGTCGCCTGTTATGCCGCCATCAAGCCTGGCAGCATGATCGTTGTCGGTACGCGTGGCGAGGGTGGCCTGCTTAACCTGTTGCTTGGTTCAACCGCGTCGCGTCTGCTCAGGGTTGCCAGTTGCCCGGTGCTGGTGGTCAGAAACGAAGGGTTGTCAGAGTACCGTCAAGTATTGACTGCCGTGGATTTTTCCAGCGGCGCCTCATCAGTGCCTTTGCTGGCGCAATGCATCGCGCCGGATGCGCAGATTGAAGTCCTGCATGTACTGGACCTGTTGCAGGAAGAACGCATGCGCCAGGTCGGTTTTGACGATGCTTCCATCGCGCAGTACCAGAAGGATGCACATGCCAACGCAGAAGCCAGATTTCAGCAGATACTGCCAGTCGACAATACTGACCGAATGACGACCCGATTGATGACCGGATATCCGCCCGAGAAAATCTGCGAGCGAGCGGTGAACCTGCCTGCCGATCTCATCGTACTCGGGCGGCATGGCCGCAATGGCCTTGAAGACTGGCTGCTCGGCAGTGTCAGCAAGGATGTGGTCAGTGCCGCGCCTTGCGATGTGCTGCTCAACATGAACGGGCATCATTGACGTTAATCCGTTCACCTCAAGATCAAGACCTGAGCGTTTCCAGGCTCTGCCGTTTGACCGCATGTGGCCGCTGTTCTGCCTGTTCAGGATACACACACGGATATTCCGGCGGCTATTGCCCGCAATATCTATGCAAAATAAAATTGTTCATGACTGCTTGATTTATTTATTTCGGTAATATTTAATTGAGTGAAAGTAAACTTTATTTGCTTTTTCATTGTTGGCTGAAGCTTGCCACTGGAACGAGGAAGAACCATTGATAGCGGCTGATCTCATCAGCAACATCGCGAAAAAACTCGGTCTTGATGACGCTGAAATAGCGCGCCGGAAGTCCTTTCTCGAATTCACTGATAACGATGTGGCATTGTTGCGCGAGATGCATGCGCAGTTACAGGAATCAAGCCAGGGCTTCGCCAGCAGTTTCTACCAGCATTTGCTCAGCTTTCCCGAGACCGCAGGCCTGATTACGGATGAGGCAATGCTGGCAAGACTGAAGCAGGCCCAGGCCAGACATTTCAGCCAGCTGACCGAGGGCGGCTACGACGAGCATTACATACATCAGCGGCTGCATGTCGGCGTTGTCCATCAGCGCGTAGGCCTGGACCCGAAATGGTATATCGGCGCCTACCGCAAATATCTGTCGTTCTTTTTCCCTCTGGTAGCACAAACCTGCGAAGGCGATATCGAAAAGTTCCACGCCAGCTATGATGCGCTCCTGAAGATCGTCATGCTGGACATGGAATTGGCCATCGATACCTATATCCATGCCGACAAGACGCGCATTGTGCAGCTGGAAAAATCCCTGCGCGACCTGATTGAAGGTGTGAATGCAATCGTCTGGGAAGCCGATCCGGACACCATGCATTTCAGTTACGTGAATGCCCACGCCAAAACCATGCTGGGCTACCCGCGTGAGCGCTGGACCAATGACCCGCATTTCTGGGAAAGCATCATCGTCGATGAAGACCGTGCCAGCACCGTCAGTTATTGCATCAAGCAAATCAAGGCCGGGCGCGATCATGAGCTGGATTACCGGGTAAAGACGGCAGACGGCAAGGTCTGCTGGATACATGAACGTGTGTCTGTAATCGTCGATGAAGGTGGCCAGACAAGCTCTTTGCGCGGCCTGATGGTGGATATCACTTCACTGAAGGAGTCCGAGGAAAAACTGATCCATCAGGCGACGCATGACGGCCTGACCGGTCTGCCCAACCGCGCATTGCTACAGGACCGGATACAGCAGGGCATCGCACATGCCAACAGGCAGGGCAGCACGCTGGCCCTGATGTTCATCGACCTGGACCGCTTCAAGATCATCAACGACAGTCTCGGCCACGATGTGGGCGATGCCGTCCTGCAAACCGCCGCAAGCAGATTGACTGCGTCGGTCCGCGAGGTGGATACGGTGGCAAGGCTGGGTGGCGATGAATTCGTCATGCTGTTGACCGACATCAACCGTGTCGAGGACATTACGGCGATTGCCAATAAAACCCTGGAGAATCTTTCCAAGACTTTCTCGATAGGCCGCGACGAATATGTATTGACCGCAAGCATCGGCATCAGTGTCTATCCCAAAGACGGCAAGGACGTGCAGACCCTGCTGAAAAACGCGGATGCCGCCATGTACCGTGCCAAGGCTGACGGCAAAAACCGGTTCGAGTATTTTGCCGAGCAGATGAATGTCAATGCCATGCGGCGCATGCAGATCGAGCATCATCTGCACACTGCGCTCGAACATGGCGAATTCAGTTTGCACTACCAACCGCAGGCAGACCTGGAAAGCGGACGTATTGTCGGCGTCGAAGCCTTGTTGCGCTGGAACAACCCGGAAATCGGCGCAATCCCGCCCGACGAATTCATTCCTGTGGCAGAAGAAACCGGCCTCATCGTTTCCATCGGTAAGTGGGTGCTACAAACCGCCTGTCAACAAATTGCGGCTTGGCAGGACGCAGGGTTGCCGAAGTTGCGGGTTGCCGTCAATATTTCCGTGCGGCAATTCATGCAGGATGATCTTGTCGATGTTGTCACAGCGGCCCTGAAAACATCCGGGATTGATCCTGTGCAGCTTGAACTGGAACTGACCGAAAGTCTGCTGATGGATGGCAACGAGCGCGTGATTGGCGCCATGCAGGCGCTGAAAGACATGGGCATCGGTTTATCCATCGACGATTTCGGTACCGGTTATTCATCGCTTGGTTATCTGAGGCGCTTCCCCATCCGTTCGGTCAAGATCGACCGCTCGTTCGTGCACGGCATCAACAGCGATGAGGATGCCGCTGCCCTGGTGCGTTCCATCATCAGCATGGCACGCGAGATGCGGTTATCGGTGATTGCCGAAGGCGTCGAGACCAGAGAACAATTGAGTTATCTCGCCCACCACGGCTGTCATGAGATTCAGGGCTATTTCCTCGGCAAGCCGACATCAGGTGAGGAATGCGTTGATGTTTTCAGTAAATTCATCAATCTGCATCAGCACTTCCGCGCCGACGCCCATGTCCAGCGCACCATATTGCTCGCCGGTTCCGGGATGGGTATCGATGCCCATCTGCGCGAATGTCTTGCCGGCAAGGAATATCGCCTGCTTATGGCCGAAAACGAAGCCGAGGCGCTCGACCTGCTGGACAGAGGCCCGGTCGGCGTGGTGGTCTGCGAACTGGATGCCGCTTTTGCAAGTATCGATTTTATGCGGCAGGTGAGAAAACTGAACCCGGATACTGCCCGAATACTGTTAGCTGGCTGTACCAGTGTTGAGCAATCGTTTGAAACGATATTCAACGAAGCTATTGCCGACAAGATGCTGTTCAAACCGCTGAAGGGAAAGCAGACCTGGGCCGTGCTGAGCGATGCATTTAATTTGTACCACAGCAGACTTGAGCAGTCCGGCCGGGTGAAAGGGGTAGTCACCAAAAAGCCGTAACAATGTTCATGAAGCAGCGGCGCTGATCAAGTAGCAGCGCTCAACAATTAGCAGCGCTCATGAAAATGCTGAGCCACGAATCATGAATGCCAGCATGGTGCAATTTTCACGGCACGCGCATCATTCATCCATACCGGCAACACTGGGTCGCCGGCAAACAATCCGGAAAAGGAGCATCATGATGTGGACCAAACCAGCAGCGACTGAAATGCGTTTCGGCTTTGAAGTCACCATGTACGTCTGCAACCGCTAAGCCGGACAGACCTGAAACAGAAAAACGACATCCTGCGATGTCGTTTTTTTACGTCACCAGTCAACCTCAAGGAATCCTCATGAAAACAAGTTTCAAAACCCCCTTGCTGGCCGCATGTCTGCTTGGTGCCAGCAATATGGCAACGGCTGCTGCACCGTCAGCACTCGATGCCTGTGTCAATGCCTCGCTGGCAAAACACCCCGGCAAGATCGTCTCACTGGCTTCCGAAACCGAAGACGGCAAGCTTCAGTACGAGCTCGATATCAAGGGCAACGATGGAATGAACTGGGAAGTCGAATGCGATGCCGTGAGCGGCAAGATCAACCGGATCGAGCGCGAAATCAACCCCGGCTCGAAAGAATTCAAGTCCAAGGCCAAAATCAGGCTTGATGCCGCGATGAAGATCGCGCTCGACAAGTATCCGGGGCAGATCAGAAACATCGAATACGATCTGGAGGACGACGGCGAGATTTCCTATGAATTCATCATTGAGACCGCGGACGGCAAACTGATTGAAATCGAAGTCGATGCGGTCAGCGGCAAACTCGCAGGTTTTGAGACCGTCAATTACCGTATCGGTCACTGAACACTTTATTACAGAGGCGGCCGGTACATCACTGAAGTTTCAATTCTATTTTACGGGATTGATACAAGAGTTGACTTGAATCAAGCTCCGAACAAGGGCAAGCTGTCATCATGATGCTGTCGCTGCCGGGTTTTCGCGCATTTTGAATACCCGTCAGCGAACGCAGACAGATTGACTATCCGTAATGAAATTGGAGTGTTTATGTTTCCCGAGTATCGCGATTTAATCACCAAGCTGAAGAATACCGACAGGCACTTTACGCAACTGTTCGACAGGCACAACGAGCTCGATCAGAAGATCAAGAACATGGAAAACCACATCGAGCCGGGAACCCATGAAGAGATTGAAGTGCTGAAGAAAGAAAAGCTCTTGCTGAAAGACGAGCTTTACGCGCACCTGAAGACGGTCAGCGCCAGGTAATCATCGGCTGAGTCGTTTTCAGGGTTGCGCGGACAGCAGCTTAATCTGCCTGCGCTGGTTTCAACCTGCCGTGTTTTTGGTGTATGCAGCGCGTGAGCTCCTCATCGAATTCGGTGTCGTGCTCTGCAAACAGCTGTGTCAGGCTTTTATAGAGAAAACGGTAGGCTTCATCGGTGTGTTCTTTCTCATTGATCAATGCGCATTCGCCGATGATGCCGCCGATCCTTTTGAGAATTCCGGCATGGGCCTGATGGTGTTTTTTCAGGTTCTGGTGCGCCGGCAGACCTTGTAGTTCTTCTGCGATCAGCACCTCTTCACGATAGAAATGGATGCTGCAGAGGTCGATCAGGTCATGGAAATAGGATGGCAACTGACCGCGACAGGAGGCCAGCGCGCCACGGTCGCAGTTGCTGCAATCCAGCTGGTTGTGCTGGTTGATGCAGTTGTTCTGCAGATCATCGAGAAAAGTAGTGAGCCGTTGATGCTCTCTGAACAACTGCCCGAAATTATCACTGCTGGAATCGTAGATAACCTCGCCATGCGCAAACATTGTGCTCTCCTGCCTGTCAGAACATAGTTGCCAGAATAACTTTCAAAAGTTTCATATTTATTGTTAGGTTCAATCTATGCCTATCAACAGTGCCTGTCAATCAGGCGCCGGATATTCCGCCCGCCAAGGAACTTAGTGATTGCCGGATAATCCTTCTGTGGGCATGACCAAAACCCGATATTTAACCTGAATTGAGAAGCCGATGAAAACCGACAAACAACACGATGCCGCCAGGACAGAACCCAGCTCGATAGAAGCGATGGTGAAAAACAGCTGTATGTGCAAACTGCGTGAAAGCTGTCCCGACAAACATGCGAAGGAATGCCTGCGCGAGAGAAATCTTTACGCCGAATTCATGCTGGCCGGAAAATCGCATTGACGGCAATGCTACCGGCGTATGTATTGCTCGATCAGGAAACCACCGGTGCTACGCCGCTGGTGGACCGCATCACCGAAATTGCCCTGATCCGCTACGAGCAGGGACAGGAAGTCGCGCGCTGGCAGACCCTGATCAATCCGGAAACGCCGATTCCGCCTTTCATCCAGCAGCTCACCGGCATCGACGACCGCATGGTCGAATCTGCCCCTCTGTTCCGCGAAGTTGCGGAGCAGTTAATGGCCTATCTCGAAGGCGCGGTGCTTTGTGCTCACAACGTGCGTTTCGATCATGGTTTTCTTAAAAACGAATTCAAGCGTATCGGCATCAACCTGCGGCAGAAGGTGCTCTGCACAGTCAAACTCTCGCGGCGGCTGTATCCGCAACATTACAGCCACGGGCTCGATGCCATCATCAAACGCCATCAGATTCATTGCGGCGCGCGTCACCGGGCCATGGGCGATGTGGAAGTGCTGACGCAGTTTCTGGCACTCGCCGGCCGCGAGTTGGGCGCTTCTGCGGTGAGCGAGGCAGCGGCTTACCTGCTCAAGGGGCCTGCGCTGCCAAGCGGCATCGACCCGGCGCTGATCGACGATTTGCCGGAGAGTGCCGGTGTTTACCTTTTTTATGGCGAAAACAGCCTGCCGCTCTATATCGGCAAAAGCGTCAATATCCGCGCCAGAGTACTGTCGCATTTCAGCGGCGATCACGCCTCGACCAAGGAGATGCGCATCAGCCAGGAAGTCAGGCATATCGAATGGATCGAAACAGCGGGAGAATTCAGCGCGCTGCTGCTGGAATCGCGGCTGGTGAAGGAGCGCCAGCCGGTGTACAACCGCCAGCTGCGGCGCGAACGCCAGCTTTGCAGCTGGCGCCTGGCTGAGAGCCCGGCAACGAGACCGCTGGTCACGCTGGTGCGCGAGGATGATATAGACCCGGCGGCGACCGGGCAGCTGTTCGGCACCTTTCGCTCGAAACGTCAGGCGGTCGAGGTGTTGCGGCAGATTGCCGAAACCCATGCGCTCTGTCCGAAACTGCTCGGGCTGGAATCCGGCAAAGGCGGATGTTTCGCCTATCAGCTACGCAGATGCAAGGGCGTCTGCGTCGGCCGCGAGGCGCCGGAACTGCACTACCTGCGTTTGCAGCAGGCGCTGGCGGCACACCGGCTGAAGACGTGGCCTTATCCGGGCAAAATCGGCATACGCGAACAGAACCCGCTGACCGGTCGCACCCAACTGCATGTGTTCGAGCACTGGTGCGGGCTGGGCTCGGTGGAGGACGAAACCGGGCTGGATGCGCTGATGACTGCGAAAAGCGAGAAACACTTTGATTTGGATACTTATAAATTGCTGCTGAAAGCGCTCGGTCAGATGAAATCGGAAATCATTCAGCTGCCTGCATGATGCCGGCTGGTTTTATAAGTGCTTTTTATGGACTTATCAAAATTCGAATGCCCATGATTCACCGTTTATATCGCGTTGCCAAACAACAAGGTTTGGCGGCTCGATAAAGAGTGTCCACGACTGCTGATTGTTTCGATATGGTTCCGGCAAGGCTTTGAACACTGCAGGGCTCAGTAGTGCCAGACAATATCCTCCGGAAAGGCGTACCGACTCGTACCGAATGACCTCAATCCCGACCGCCCTGGCGTTGTCGGCTAATTGTTGCGTTCCGCTATAGTCATCCGGATTAGTCCAGATATGCCGATCTTCTGATAGTGGCGGCAGTGTCAGGTCAACTGAATGCAGACTGGAACCGTGAAACTCAAACAGTGTGATGGGTAGCGCTTTTTGTCTGCTTGAAAGTCCTTCGCTATCCATCCACATCCGCAAGCGCCAATAGCCGCTTTCTGCGCATGCGGTTTGTCTGTTTTCGGCACCATAAAAAACACCGGGGTCATGTTCTTGGCGGAAACGCGAGCCTTCCGGCAACGGGTAGTAACGAAAGGGAGTAAAGAGAAGCCAGTGCAGTCCCTGTGCTTCTTCTGGTATGGATGGTTTGACTTCTTCCAGAATGTTCTCAAGCAAAGCCTGATCGGTCAGCGAGCCATGTACCAGACTCATCGTGGAAATTTTGTGCTGAGCTTCAACAGCACGCCATCCGCTGCCTTTCCAGGGCCGGGCTTCAGATGCGAGCGCGGTAGGCGTCCAGATATTCACAGGCACGAACCAGACCCTCTACGCGTTTGATTTCCTCTGCCGGCTTTCTTCCGCCAAAAGCGCGATTGGGGCTGTGCAACCAGACTTTCGCCAGTTCATCATCACCGCCGACCATGGAAGAAAGTGAACGATACATCCTTACCAGCATGGCAGAGAGCTCCCATGGCTTGGATCGCTCCGGGATGTTGTAACTGCCGTTAAGCAACCGGGAAGCGGTGGATTGGCTGACACCAATCACATCCTTGAGATCTATAGAGCCCAGATCAAAACGTTTGGCGACTTCTTGTACTGCGCTGGCAAGAACTCTTGAACGTTCTGAATCCACTTGTTGTGTTAGCGCCACTATTGCATCCTCTAATTTAT
>JBEDHT010000242.1:0-4390 GCA_041174025.1 Pseudomonadota bacterium | reverse complement strand
GTCTTGATGGCATTTTTCAGCATGGCTCTATCCAATCTCAATCAATTTGCAGGTCATGGGCATACCGCATCCTTTTGCGCCTGGCTCAGGGTGACGCGTATGCCGGCATTGACGACAGTTCTGGCGCCGCTGCGGTTATCTTCGACTTCGGCTTCGACATCCCACACCGTGTTCCAGGTGGAGACGGAGGACAACGCCGTACCCAGCGATATGCTACTGACCGTTGGCGGCGTATCCAGCGTAGCCCGTATGCAGGTCGGGGTGGCGATATTGACGACGTACTCGATATTGCCGTCATTGTCGATATCGACATTGATGGCTTCCGCCACCGGTGCGGCGGTGAAATTGGAGCTGAATACCTGCTCGACCGCCTTGTTGGCGGCGGCAATCGCCTCATCGCGCGCCTGCATGTTGGCAACCGCCTTGAGGTTGGTCGTGCTGAGCGTGAACGCGGTAGTCACGATCAGGGTGATCAGCACCAGCAGAATCAGGCTCATGACCAGCGTGGCACCGCGCTGGGTTTTCTGGCGGGCCGGCATCATGGCGTTTCTCTCCGGCCGGAGACGTTGTTGAGACGGACGCTGGTTGAGAACACATGCCGCTTGTAGCCATCGTTGAACGGCCCCAGAACGGTATCGCCGAGGTTGTAGGTCTTGCTGTCGGTGTAGCCCAGCGTCGGGCTGTCGGAGCGGGCCAGCACATGTATTCTGGCGGCAACCACGTTGGCCAGTTCTTCAGCAGTGCAGGGCACGGCAGCGGTACAGCGCACATAGTAATCCGGAGAACCATCGCCGCGATTGACCGGCGAGATCAGGTTGTAGCTATCGTTCCAGTTGACGGCGTCGTCATAACGATTGGGTGCAGGGTCATTGATGATATCGATGCCGGTATCGCTGATACTGTCGATACCCAGCTCGACGACAAAACCCTCAATGCCTTCGATCAAGGGTACCGCTGTCTGATGCGCCAGCACGCCGCCGGCAAGGTCGAACTGCGAGACCATCAGGGTCGGAATGCCGTCACCGGCAGTATTGGCGTAATTGCGCACATAGTAGATGTTGGAAACGAATTTGCGCTTGTCTGCCGGCGTCATGCAGTCGCGCTGAAGAAAAATATGGCGGTCGGTGTTCAGGGCGTAACTGAAGGCATAAACGGAAGAAATCTTCGGTGCTCTGCCTGCTTCCCAAGCAGGTGCAATCGTAGCAACCCGGCTGGCGCCATCGTAATCAGTGATGGTGCGGGTTTGACCGTTACCGATGCCCCAGACGATATTGATCTGAAATCCGTTATAGAAATCGTTGACGCTGGATGCAGCATCACTCAGCTTTATTGTATTGAGTGTATTCGGCTCCTGCGGATTGCTCTCGCACTGCGAGGGCTGGAAATAAAGTTTGCCTGCGATATCTTCCTCACAGTTGGTATCGCCGGGTATGCAGGTGTCCGCATGGCGCACCACCAGCACGTCGGTGCCGGGCTTTTTGTTGCTGGCGAGGCTGGTCACGCACCCGGCACCGGCCGGCACCGTGTCGCCGTACATCTGCAACGGAATACCGACCAGATTGCTGACGTGCTGCGCTGTCCATGCGGCATGCGGCAAACATGGGTCGGGCACTGCATCCGGAACATCGGTCGGTGCCGACACCCAGGTCAGATCGTTGAACTGCGGCATGAAATCGCCCCAGAATCCGGCATGCGCCACATCGTGCTGCAATATCTGCATCGCAAAGCGGCCATTCTCGATCTGCGAATTCATCTTGGCCATTTCACTGTTGGTGCGGCTGATGTTGATGAACAGGGTCACCAGTGCCGCCAGAATCAACAGGCCCAGCGTCATCGCGATCATCAGCTCGACCATGCTGAAGCCTGCCTGCTGAGTGCCGGTTGATGGGCCCTTTTGGGCTTTTGTAACCGAAAAGTGCTGTGCGTGCATCGTCATGGCCTAGCTCAAGGTGGCAATTCGCACAATGGTGGTCACAGCCCTGCGACAGAGATCGTCCTTGCAGGCGGCATTCTCGCTCACCGTATCGTATTCGCCCTGCCCGCAACTGACGCTGGCCGGCGGCGCGGAAAGCGGCACCAGGCCCTGCCATGCCACCGTCACCATGTACTCGTGATCGGCGATATTTTCCACGCAGCCGCGGCCGCCTATCATGGCGCCGACATTGCTTCCGCCGCTGACTTCCGCAGCGCCTTTCAGCGCCATGCACCACTCGTTGAAATCAGCCTCCTGCCGGGTTGCCCCGCCAGCCGGGCAGTCTTCTCCCGCGCCCAGAGGCGTGGCGGTCTGATAACTTTCCGCCTCGTTGCGGTTGGTGCTGATCCTGTTGGCCATGTCGTTCAGCAACACCAAAGCCTGCGCCCGTTGATACGCCTCCATCTCGGAAACCTGCAAGCGCGATTGCAGGCCAGCCAGACCGAGCAGGCCTATGGTCAGGATGACGATGCTGACCAGCACCTCAACCATGGTCGCGCCACGCTGCTGTCGCGCAGAAATGGAAGTTCGCATGACTACCATTTTTCGGCCGGCGTCTTCACGCCGGTGCTGTCCAGTGTCAGATCGCCATCGACCAGCTGCGGGCCTTTTGCGCTGAAGGTAATGGTAAAGACCGGGGGTGCCGCATCGTTATCAACCACGATCGAATAGCTGTAGCGACTGCTGATCTCGGCTGGTAACGCGTAGCCGCTTGCTTCCAGCGCAGCCTTGTCCACATAGCCGCGGTCGGCAATCAGAAACTGCTGCTGGCGGTTGGCGATATTCATCATCTCCGACTGCGCCGCCGCGCGGTTGCTTCTGATCACATATTCCTTGTAGCTCGGCAGTGCAACGGTCGCCAGTATGCCGACCACCAGCACGGTGATCATCAACTCGACCAGCGTGAATCCCCTGATAAATTGAAGCTGCGTTTTACTCATCGTCCCCGATCCTTTTTAGCCCGATTTTATTATGCTGGAGAGACGGCAATGACATCCAGCGGCGGCTGATAACCGGCAGTCTGTGGCCGACAAGCGGTCACGCCCTATGTTAAACTGCAATTTTTCGGAATCAAGAACATCATGCGGCTGATTTCACTCTGTTTATTGATCTGTCTGGGGCTGGCAGCCTGCGGCACCAAGGGCGCACTCTATATTCCCGAGCAGCAATATCCGCAGGACCCTCCCAAGAGCGATGCGCAAGGCGGCAAATAAGCTGCGGCCCTGATGCACTGATTCCTGACAACGCAACCATTCCATATCTGACGTGAACCCATTTACCTTGAAAACCGGCTCCGGCCAACCCGGGCTTTATGCCGAAAACGTGCCATTGGCAGAAATTGCCGCCACCTACGGCACGCCTTGCTACGTATATTCCAGAGCCGCGCTCGAATCCGCCTTCAAACGCTTTGACGCCGGTTTTGCCACGGCTGACCGTCTGGTCTGTTTTGCGGTCAAGGCCAACCCCAGTCTGGCGATTCTGAATCTTTTCGCCAGGCTTGGTGCCGGTTTCGATATCGTTTCCGGCGGCGAACTGGCGCGCGTGCTCGCAGCCGGCGGTGACCCCGGCAAGATCGTGTTTTCGGGCGTGGGCAAGACTGCCGCAGAAATGCAGGCTGCGCTCGCAGCCGGGATTTTCTGCTTCAACATCGAATCGGCGGCCGAACTCGACCGCCTGAACAGCGTTGCCGTTGAAATGGGCAAGGTCGCACCGGTTTCGTTGCGGGTGAACCCGAATGTCGATGCCAAAACGCACCCGTACATTTCCACCGGGCTCAAGAACAACAAGTTCGGCGTTGCCTATGAAGACGCTTTCAGCCTCTATCAGCGTGCCGCTGCCATGCCCGGCATTGCGGTGCATGGCGTCGATTGCCATATCGGTTCGCAACTGACCGAGCTGTCGCCTTTCCTCGATGCCTTCGACCGCGTACTGGCACTGGTCGACCAGCTCGAAGCGGCCGGCATCCATATCCAGCACATCGATGCCGGTGGCGGCATCGGCATTTGCTACAGCGCCGAAACACCGCCGGATTTCAGCGAATACGCTGCTGCCATGCTGCGCAAACTCGGCAACCGCCAGGTCAAGCTGGTGTTCGAGCCGGGCCGGGCGCTGGTCGGCAATGCCGGCTTGCTGCTGACCCGGGTGGAATATCTTAAGCACACCGAAGCGAAGAACTTCGCTATCGTCGATGCCGCCATGAACGATCTCATGCGCCCGGCCTTGTACGACGCTTATCACGACATTGTGCCGGTCGCTGCGCGTGACGGGGAAAGGCAAGTTTATGAAATCGTCGGCCCGGTCTGCGAGAGCGGAGATTTTCTCGGTCATGACCGTTCGCTCGCCCTGCAACAGGGCGACCTGCTGGCCATCATGTCGGCCGGTGCCTATGGCATGAGCATGAGCTCGAACTACAACACC
>JBEDHT010000241.1:0-8018 GCA_041174025.1 Pseudomonadota bacterium | reverse complement strand
ACCTCGCCGTATAACGCATACTGTGGCTTCGGCCGCTACGCTTAACCTGCTACCGCAGGTTAGCCTGCGCCGAAACACTGCGTTAGTTTTCTCGGCTGTTGCGTTCCGGGCGCCTTGTGGCGTCAAGCCGAGCTGCCTTGGCAGCCGTCTTGACGGACATGCCCCTTGCGGGTGCACTTCATCCCGCTCACTCATTTAATCTGTGCTTCCCTAAAATATTTGCCAAGGTTTGATACGCGATGAAAAAACTGTTTGTGATACTGGCGGCAATGCTGCTGGCCGGGAATGCTGCGATTGCTGCCGAAAAGCCTGTCGTCAGGCTGGCCACCACGACCAGCACGGCCAACTCAGGGTTGCTGGATTATCTGCTGCCGAAATTCGAGGCTGTCTGCATTTGCAGGGTGCATGTGATCGCAGTCGGTACCGGCAAGGCCCTGAAACTGGGCGAGGATGGCAATGTGGATGTGGTGCTGGTGCATGCACGCGAGTCGGAGGATGCATTCGTCGCCGCGGGTCATGGCATTGATCGGCGCGATGTGATGTACAACGATTTTGTGCTGATCGGCCCCCATAACGACCCGGCGCATATTGCAGGTGAGCAGGATGTCATTGTCGCGATGAAGAAAATCCACGCAGCCAAGTCCAGGTTTGTGTCGCGTGGAGACAATTCGGGGACTGATCTGATGGAAAAATCCTATTGGAAAGCCGCTGGCATTGCGCAGAGCGAAATCGCCAAGGCGAAATGGTATGTTTCGGCCGGGCAGGGTATGGGGGAGGTGTTGATGATGGCGGGCGAGATGCGGGCATATACGCTGACCGACCGCGCGACTTATGTCAGCTATCGCGAACGTATCGGCTTGCCGCTGCTGATGCAGGGTGATGCGCGCATGTTCAATCCTTACGGTATCATCGCGGTCAACCCGAAGAAGTACCCGGATATCAATTATCAGGGTGCCAGACGCCTGATCGAATGGATGACTTCGGTCGAGGGGCAAGCGCTGATTGCCGGCTTCAAGGCCGGAGGTGAGCAGCTATTCGTGCCGTCAGCCAAATAACCAAGGAATTGATTCACCCTCGATGGAGCTTCTACAAACTACCCATGCTGCGATAGCCTTATTGCTGGCCGGCGACGAAACGCTCTGGGGCATCATCTGGATTTCGGTCAAGGTCTGTTTTCTGGCGCTGGTGCTGGCGGCTCCGCCAGCTGTGCTGATGGGTTTTGCGCTGGGCAGTTACAGGTTTCCGGGCCGCCGCGTGCTGATCGTGCTGGTGCAGACGCTGCTGGCATTGCCGACGGTAGTCATCGGCCTTTTGCTATATATGCTGCTTTCGCGACAAGGTCCGTTCGGCGGCATGCATCTGCTTTTTACCCAGGAAGCCATGATTATTGGTCAGGCTGTACTGGCTTTTCCGATTCTCGCGGCACTGACGCTTTCGGCGGTGCAGGGCGCGGACCGGCGTGCCGTGGAAACAGCCCGTACGCTTGGCGCCGGCAGGTTGCGTGAAACCGTGACCATGTTGCTGGAAGTGCGTTTTGCCGTGATGGCGGCAATGATCAGCGGATTCGGCCGTGTCATTTCCGAGATCGGCTGCGCGATGATGGTGGGCGGCAATATCGCCGGTGTTACACGTAACATCACTACGGCGATAGCGTTGGAAACCAGCAAGGGCGAATTTGTGCAAGGCATTGCTCTGGGCATCGTGCTGGTGTTGATCGCGCTGGGCATCAATTTCGGACTGGCCTTGATGCAGGGCCGCGGAGAGCAGCGATGAGCATGCCCGGCAACAAGGTGCCTTTATTGGATGTGCGCGGATTGAAAAAATATTTCGATCAGCGACTGATTCTGAATATCGACCGTCTGGCGCTGGAGCGTGGTCAAAGCTATTTGATTACGGGCAGTAACGGCGCAGGAAAAACAACGCTTCTGCGTGTGTTGGCTGGACTCGAGCCAGCCGAAATCAATGATCTCGCTTACGAAGGCAGTCCTGTTGATCCCGGTGATGTCGTGCGGCAATTGGCGCCGAAGGTGATTTATTTGCACCAGCAGCCTTATTTGTTCAATACATCAGTCGCGGCCAATATCACGTTTGGTCTCAAGGCCAATGGCATGCCTAGGCATCTGCACAAAACTTTGCTGGAGGAGGCGCTTGCATGGGCCGGTGTAGCCCATGTTGCACAGGTGCCACCGCACAAGCTTTCCGGCGGGGAGCGTCAGCGTGTTGCCCTGGCTAGGGCGAGGGTGCTGAATCCGGCGATATTATTGCTCGATGAGCCGACCGCCAACCTGGATGAAGACGCGCGGCAGCAGGTCAACGATCTGATCAGGCAGATGTGCGATAACAACCACTGCGTGGTGATTGCGACGCATGATCCGGAGTTGATCGCGCTGCAGAGCGCAGTAATCTTGCGTCTGCACCACACCACGCTGACTGGCACTTGAGGCTGGAGTTACAGACGGTTTTTCAGAGGCCGCTAGCCCGGTGTGCCGCTGAGTTGGTACAGACGGAAACTTTCCCTGCGCTCTGCCGCGCGCTTGCCTTGCCAGATCAACTGCCATTCCGGCCCGGGTTGCACACGGGTTCTGCCGCGCTCATCCTGAATCAGATATAAATCGCAGGTCGTTTCCGTGCCGTCCTGCTGTACCCGGATATCGGTGTAGTACTCGAGCAGCGCTTCCTGCGAACCGCCCAGCCCGGCACTCTGAACGCAGCGGAAGTTATCCGGAACCGCGGCCGCAATGCCATGCATGACGCCGGCGTAACTTCTGGCGGAATCGATCCAGGGCAGCCACAGGCACATCAGAAGACTCCAGACCATGGTGCCGCCAACTGCCCAGTCCGTGACTGCTGCGCGATTGGAGCGGCGCGAGTTGTTGATGACCAGTAACCATGTCACCGTGATCACGATGGCGGCAAAGAAACCAAGCCAGCCGAAGACAGGGTTATCCATGCCCGAGAGCACCTGCATGCGCTCGTTGAGTTTTGCCGGCCAGCCGAACAGCATGGCATACCAGCCGAGCCATATCAGGAAAGCCATGGTGCCGAACAGCATCAGCCCGAACCAGTTGAGCAGACCGGCAGCACCACGTTTCAGAGTCTCGACACTACCGCCGGCCAGTGCTGCCAACGGCAAAAGAAAAACCAGCGCATTGGTTTCAGTGGGGCTGTCGGTGGTGCCGATCAGCATGAAACTGACGAAAAAGAAAATGATGGGTAGTTGAAATTTTGGCTCGCTCGCGAGGTGGTGACGGTACTGCCATATTCCCCACAATGCCAGCGGCAGGGCGGGCAGGGCATACCAGCTGAGGGTTTTGATGAAATACCAGTAATTGGCCCCGCTGATGCTCTCTATGCTGTGTTGCCACCAGACGAGAAAAGGTTGCGGTGCAATAAACCAGCTGAGTAGCGGCCATATCAACAACCAGGGTGCGGCAAATAGCGCAGCGATGGACACAACGACGAGATAGCTGCGGTTGCGCCAAGCGCTGAACAGGAGTGGCAGCAAGGCAGCCGTGGCCAGCAGAATAAGTGCCGGAATCAAACCGATAGCAAGAAAGCTGATGCCGATACCGGTGCCGAGCAGCACGGATGCGCGGTACGGTCTCCTTCTGGCCAGCGCCAGGGCATAAAACCCCATGGCACAGCCTGCCAGGCCTGCGGCCTCCGGGCGCAGCAAGTGCGCGGTCAGCACCAGGCCCATGGAGCCAAGGAATATGAAGGTGGTTTGGCGCCCGGCGCCGAAACCCCACAGTTCACGACCTATCATGCCGACCAGCAACAGGGTGACGGCCATCCACAGCCCGGTGACCACACGGGCGGCGTCATGCGTTTCGAGCACGGGCGAGAGAATTTTTGCTGTCCCTGCCGCGCTCAGGTAGTAAAGCGGCGGATGCTCCATGCGGCTCTGGCCGACGGCCACCGGAGCCAGCATGTTTTCTCCGCTGAGCATGGACTTGACGATGCTGATGCTTTGCGACTCATCAGGCTTCCAGGGTTCATGTCCGACCAACCCCATGAAAATCCAGACGATACTGAGGATGACAAGCAGTCTGGTTTTCGCACGTTCGCCGATGCGCGCGCGCGGAGTTGCAAGATTACCTTGCCAGTCGTGTTCCAGTTCAAAGGCCATGTTGATCCGATATCCTGAGCAACCGTTAGAGTATTGTAAAAACAAAAAGGCAGCCGTGGCTGCCTTTTAGCTAAACTTTACAACAATTACATGCCGTATTTCTGACGGAACTTCTCAACGCGACCGGCAGTATCAAGAATCTTCTGCTTGCCGGTGTAGAACGGATGGCAGAGAGAACAGACTTCAACGTTGAAGTCTTTGCCAATCGTAGTGCGTGTCTTGAACTTGTTGCCGCAGCTGCAAGTAACGTTTACTTCAGGGTAATTCGGATGGATATCGGCCTTCATGCTGATGTCTCTTTCAAATGCTGTCGCAGAAAACCGGTGATTATCAATGAAATCCAACGCTTTTTCAACAACTAATTTTGCTTGATTCATGAAGGAATCCGGCCTTGACCTCGAAGCCACGGGCTTAGCCGCGGCGCATGCTGTCGAAGAAATCGGCGTTGTTTTTGGTGGACTTGATTTTATCGAGGAGGAATTCCATCGCTTCGAGGTCATCCATCGGATACAGCAGTTTGCGCAGCACCCAGATCTTTTGCAGGATGTCTTTTTCGATCAGTAGTTCTTCGCGGCGCGTACCGGACTTGTTGACGTTGATGGCCGGGTAGATGCGTTTCTCGGCCATGCGGCGGTCGAGATGGATTTCCATGTTGCCGGTACCCTTGAATTCTTCGTAGATGACGTCATCCATGCGGCTGCCGGTATCAACCAATGCAGTAGCAATGATGGTCAGCGAGCCGCCTTCCTCGATATTGCGGGCGGCGCCGAAGAAGCGCTTGGGACGTTGCAGGGCATTGGCGTCCACGCCGCCGGTCAGTACCTTGCCGGAGGCGGGAACCACGGTGTTGTAGGCGCGAGCCAGGCGCGTGATGGAGTCGAGCAGGATGACCACGTCTTTCTTGTGCTCGACCAAGCGTTTGGCTTTTTCCAGCACCATTTCCGCGACCTGGACGTGCCGGGTTGCTGGTTCGTCGAAGGTGGAGGCGACCACTTCACCCTTGACCGAGCGTGTCATTTCCGTCACTTCTTCCGGACGCTCGTCAATCAGCAGGACAATCAGGCTGACATCGGGATGGTTGGCTGTGATGGCGTGGGCGATATGTTGCATCATCACGGTCTTGCCGCTTTTTGGGCTGGCAACCAGCAGGCCGCGCTGGCCTTTGCCGATCGGCGCGATCATGTCGATGACACGGCCGGTGATGTTTTCTTCACCCCGGATATCGCGTTCGAGAATCAGCGGCTCGGTAGGGAAAAGCGGTGTGAGATTTTCAAAAAGAATCTTGTGCTTGGTGTTTTCCGGTGGCTCGCCGTTGACGCTGTCGACCTTGACCAGCGCGAAGTAACGCTCGCCTTCCTTGGGGGTTCTGATTTCGCCTTGTATCGTGTCGCCGGTATGCAGGTTGAAGCGCCTGATCTGTGACGGAGAAACGTAGATGTCGTCCGGTCCGGCCAGATAGGAAGTGTCCGGCGAGCGCAGAAAGCCGAATCCGTCCTGCAGCACTTCCAGCGTACCGTCGCCGAAAATGCTGTCACCCTTTTTTGCCTTGTTTTTCAGCAGGGCGAAAATGAGATCCTGCTTGCGCATGCGGCTGGCATTCTCAATTTCGTTGCTGATTGCCATTTCAACCAGTTCGGTTACGGGTAAGTGCTTCAGGTCGGATAAATGCATAGGGGAAAACTCGCTGAAAATCGAAACTACATAGGGAAAGGGGACAACCGGGAATTGAAGCCTGATTCCTTTACTTTGGTGCCGGTGTGGTCAAAACAAAAGAATCAGGTCAAACAGTAGCTGGATTAGATATTGCTGTCAATGAAAGCGGTCAGTTGAGATTTGGACAGTGCGCCTACCTTGGTGGCTTCGACGTTACCATTCTTGAACAGCATCAAGGTGGGAATGCCGCGAATACCGTATTTGGGCGGTGTGTTCTGGTTTTCATCGATATTCAGCTTGGCAACCTTGAGGCGGCCTGCGTATTCCTTGGAAATCTCATCCAGAATCGGAGCGATCATCTTGCAAGGCCCGCACCACTCAGCCCAGTAATCTACCAGTACCGGCGTCTGTGATTGTAAAACCTCTTGTTCGAAAGCCTCATCGCTGAGATGGATAATATGTTCGCTCATTGGGAACCTCTGTGAAATTGATACGGGATTTGGATAGTGGAAAATACTATTTCGCTATCGTAGCGAAAAACGCTGGCCGAGTGAAGCTTCATCTCGGGCAATTATGCAATATTCGCTCAGTGCCTCATGCAGTGTTGTTGCAGGAATTCGTGTTCAGATGACGGTGAACTGAAAACGTTCAAAGCTTCTGGTGCGCTCCACCAGCCTGGTGATCATGATGCGTGCGATTCTGCCGTCTTCGTTCAGTTCCAGTACCCGGGCCGGCGCATAAATGCCGCAACGTGTGACCAGAGTGTTGGCCTGCCGGATGACGGGCAGTTCGGGCAATAGCAGAGCAGGCTCGAACTCGCCGCCGTTGACGATACGTGCGGTTGCCGCCCTGGCATTCGGTGCAATCAGTTCAGTGCCGATATCGAGCTGACCCTGCATGCCGTTGCTCGCCCAGCGCAGAACTGCGATGGACCAGTTCTTTTCATCCTTGTTGTTGATGGCCAGCAACTCGCCGATACGGATGGGGACTGCCGGTGCAATCGGTAACTTGCGCAGTGCCAGGCCCCCTGCGCTGATGTTGATGACCTGCCAGTTGGATACGTTTGATGGCGTTTTGCCGGTGGCGGCATTTTCCTCGGCAAGGTGACGGGCGCTCCGGTTGAAGGCATGTATGTCGTTCAGGCCAATCAGTAGCCGCGCGATATTGTTCTTGCCGGTGCGGCGATAGAGCCGTTTCGGCGGGACGCCCCAGTGTTTGATCAGGTAGACCAGAATATCCTGGTATCTGGCATCCGGCTTTTTTTCCGGCGGGTCGGTGCTTTTATCTACTTCGCCGGTTTGCAGCATGGTCAGATGTTTGTGAACCAGACGTGCCAGATCGACCGTAATCAACAGGATATCGCTGTTGCCATCGGGTTGGCGTGCCGTTTTCAGGTAAGGCACGGGTGGGCGGCTGGAAGCGAGGTTGACGACAAAAATACCGGCTGCATTTTCCAGTATGCCGGGGGGTTGTATTTCCGTATGGTCTGCATACTTTGCAATATATTCTGCGACCAGTTCCATGTCCTGCGGCGCCAGATGCTGCGGATCTGCAAGCGGCATCAGCAATGTCTGTTTGTAAAGCAGATCGATGCTGTCAGGCTCGGTGTCGAGTGTGATTTCGTGCAGACTGTTTTGCGCCGCGCAGAAATAAAGTTGATGCAGGTCGGACCAGACGCTGGCAGGTACCTTGAAGTAGGTCTCATAGTAGACCATGGACAAATGCTTGAGCGCTTCGATAGCGCGATGGATGGTGAGCGCCAGCGTTCTTTCGCCGGGGTTGAACAGCTGGTTCAACTGATCCAGTAAAGAAAGTTTGTAGCCGTAGGCCAGCTCAAGCCACAGCGATTCTGCTGCAGCGGCGTGGGCCTTGGCGTCTGGTGATAGCGGCAGCGCGGCTTTGCAATAGGTGCCGGATAGATCGGCAGTCAGCCGGAAGGCATGATTTCTGTAGATTTCAAGGACTCTGAAACGGCTGTCCGCAGATACTTTCTGACGATTGAGTATCTCCATCTCGTCGCGAAGTACAAAAGCAGCTTGTAGCGGCGCAGATGGCAGGCTGGCGAGGAACTCCGAGATTTTCTGCGGGCGCGTCTCGGCGTTGATCAGCGGTTTATCTTCGAGTGCTGGAACTGTAAGATTCAATGCCATACACGCTACTCCAGAGGATATGGTCTGATGTTAAATACTCTTGTTGAATTTGTCACGGCTTAACGCGAGGGTGGCTATATATGTAT
>JBEDHT010000240.1:0-8832 GCA_041174025.1 Pseudomonadota bacterium | reverse complement strand
CCGTGCTGGTCGCGCACAACATTGATCTGGCGCCGCGCATCGAATCGCTGGCGGCCGGCGATGAGGTGGTGTTCAGCGGACAATACGAATGGAGCAGCAAGGGCGGCGTGCTGCACTGGACGCATCATGACCCGCGTGGCCGCCACCCGGGCGGCTGGTTGCAGCACCGGGGCCGAACTTATCAATAATCTTCACGGATGATGTAACGACGATGTCTGACATACTGAATAAAATTCTTGCCACCAAGCGCGCCGAAGTCGATGCGGCAAGCGCTGCCAGGCCTTTATCCAAGGTGCGCGACGAGGCCTGGGCAGCCCCTGATGCACGTGACTTTGCCGGCAGCATCCACGCCAGAATCCTCGCTGACAAGCCGGCAGTGATCGCAGAAATCAAAAAGGCCAGCCCCTCGAAAGGCATCATCCGCGCCGATTTTCATCCTGCCGAGATCGCCCGGAGCTACGAAAAAGGCGGTGCCGCCTGTCTTTCCGTGCTGACCGATGCGACCTACTTTCAGGGCAGCGCCGATTATTTGCGCGAAGCCAGAGCCGCCTGCAAGCTGCCGGTATTGCGCAAGGATTTCATGATCGACAAGTATCAGGTTTACGAAGCCCGCGCGATGGGCGCCGATTGCATTCTGCTGATTGCGGCGGCCCTCGACCTGCCGAAAATGCACGAACTGGAGGATCTCGCCCATGACCTCGGCATGGCGGTGCTGGTGGAGGTGCATGACGCCGAAGAACTGCAGCAGGCCTTGCAGCTCGAAACGCCGCTGGTCGGCATCAACAACCGCAATCTGCGCACCTTTGAAGTCACGCTGCAAACGACGCTGGACCTGCTGAAACAGATGCCGGACGACCGCTGCGTGGTGACCGAATCTGGCATCTTCACGCCGGAAGACGTGGCACTGATGCGCAGCCATGATGTACACACCTTCCTGGTCGGCGAAGCCTTCATGCGTCAGCCCGATCCGGGTGCCGAGCTGGCGCGGGTGTTTGGCTGAGCCGGTAAACTTGGTAGATTGCATGCAAATACGCCCTGGTATCGAAAGCGAGTGACGACATGAGTGATTACGGCAACTATCCCCTGATCCGCCCGCGCCGCATGCGCCGCGACGACTTTTCCCGGCGTTTGATGCGTGAAAACGTGTTGACGGCAAACGACCTCATCTATCCGGTGTTCGTGCTGGATGGCGAAAACCGCATCGAACAGGTGGCCTCCATGCCGGGCGTGCAACGGCAGAGTATCGACGTGTTGCTGAAAACGGCAGCCGAATGCATTGCGCTCGGCATTCCTGCCCTCGCGCTGTTCCCGGTTGTCGATGGCGACCTGAAAAGTCTGGATGCGGCCGAAGCCTGGAACCCGCAGGGGCTGGTGCCTCGCGCAGTGAAGGCGCTCAAGGCTGCGTGTCCGGAGCTGGGCGTGATTACCGATATTGCGCTCGACCCCTACACCAGTCACGGACAGGATGGCCTGATCGACGAAAACGGCTATGTGCTGAACGATGAAACCATCGCCGTGCTGGTCAAGCAGGCCTTATCTCACGCCGAAGCCGGCGCGGATATCGTGGCGCCGTCCGACATGATGGACGGCCGTATCGGTGCCGTTCGGCAGGCACTGGAAGAGAACGGTCATATTCACACCCGCATTCTCGCCTACTCCGCCAAATACGCATCGGCCTTTTACGGCCCGTTCCGCGATGCGGTCGGCTCGGCGGCCAACCTCGGCAAGGGCAATAAATTCACCTACCAGATGGATCCGGCCAACTCGGATGAGGCCATCCGCGAAGTCAGCCTCGACATCGCCGAAGGCGCCGACATGTTCATGGTCAAGCCCGGCTTGCCTTATCTCGATATCGTCCGTCGCGTCAAAACCGAGCTGCAGGTACCGACCTATGCCTATCAGGTCAGCGGCGAATATGCGATGTTGAAAGCCGCCGCGCAAAACGGCTGGCTGGATGAAAAGACCTGCGTGCTGGAAGCCTTGCTCTCGTTCAAGCGAGCGGGCGCGGACGGTATTCTGACCTACTTCGCCATGGATGCGGCGCGCTGGCTCAAGCAGGCCGGCTGACCGCCCGGCAACTCCCGCAAAGCCGCTGTCAGGCGCCGGAAAGCAGCGCCTGTAGATGGCCAGGCAAAACCTGCATTTAAATAAACCACGTCATTGCGTAAACCACGAAAGTGATCAGGGATCCAGTTTGCTTCGATCCGGATGGTCGCTGCGCTCGCTCGAAATCCGGCGGCTGAGTTTATTGATCAGAAAAGAAAACATCACACCAGACGTTATTCCGGAAACCGCGCAGCGGTTATCCGGAATCCAGTATTTTCAACAGCCTGCTGGATTCCGGGTTCGGCTTTCAGCCGCCCCGGAATGACGACATTTTTGTTTCAGTTCAATCATCAGAACAGGAATCAGAACCGCAACCGGCAAGGCAGCGTTCGCGGGATTTCCCGCCCGCTTTAGTGTTGGCATGGTGAAATAGCCGGGCTAGCCCTGTGCGATCAGCGCACGCAGGCCGGACAGGCTGGCTTTCTGCATGCTCTGGCCATCGACCGGACTTTTGGGCGGCGTGCGGCTGTCGTCGGCATCAAACACGCTGAGACGGATGATGCCGTTCGGGCCTTCCAGTGTGAATACCGGCACTTTGCGGCGGTCGCCGTTGCGTTTGTCTTTTTGCGAGCGGTAGGATTTCTCGCTGCTTTCGTAGGGCACCTGCAGGTTGAGCAGAAACATTTCCACTTCCTTCAGGCTTTCCGCATAGAGATGAATATCGGTCGTTGCATAGCGCCCGGCGGTGCCGTCGAGCACCGCGCCGGTCAGGTGCGGATTGAAGCGCTGCAGCATTTCCATGACGACAAGCGCATCTTTTCTCAGCTGCAGCAGAGCTTCCGGCTGGTCTTCACTGTTGTAGATTTCATGAAAAATGCGGATTTCTTCCTCGATCTCGGCGTTGGTCGGCATGCAATGGTCTTCCATGATGCCGAGCTGCCTGCCGGCTTTCTTCTTGGCGTAGGCGTAGTCTGATATGCCCTCGTCCGCCATGAAGCGGGCAGCAAGCTGGGCGATGCGCTGCCGCAGATGCGAGTTTCTGCCGTTCTCTTTTGCCATGATTTTCCGGAAGCGAAGGCCGAATCAGAACAGCTGATCCAGGAAGGAAGGCACGCCGTCCCTGGATGGCGCCGGTGCAGGGCCGGTGTCATGCCCCGGAAACGGCGAGAAGCCACCGGGTTCGTGCATCATCGTTTCTTCCGGTGGCGGGAACTCGTGATAGAAATATTCATAGAAACCGGGCTGGCTCTCACCCACCCGCATACCGGTTTCCGGATTGATCTTGATCGAGGTGATGCCTTCCGGCGGTGAATAAGGATTATCCGGCGCACCCTTGAGCGCACTGGACATGTAATCGATCCAGATCGGCAAGGCGGCGCGGCCGCCGGTCTCGTGCGTACCCAGCGACTTCGGCTTGTCATAGCCCATCCATGCCACGGCCACCTGCGCCGGGCTGTAGCCGGCAAACCAGGCGTCGACCAGACCGTTGGTGGTGCCGGTCTTGCCGGCGAGATCGTTGCGGCCAAGCCGGTTGGCGCGGGCTGCGGTTCCCACCCTGACGACATCCTGCATCATCGAACTCATGAGGAAGGCGTTGCGGCTGTCGATGACGCGGTTCGCGTCCTTGCCTGCGGTCGTGAGTCTGGTTTTCTGAATCACATTGCCCTTGCTGTCGACGATTTTGCTGACGATATGCGGTTGCACCTGATAGCCGCCGTTGGCGAATACCGCATAACCACCCGCCATCTGCCACGCCGTCACAGAGCCTGCCCCCAGCGCCATGGCGAGCACCGGTGGATGATCCTTGGCCGAGAAGCCGAAACGGGTGATGTAATCGCGCGCGTAATCGACGCCGATATCCTCCAGAATCCGGATCGACACCATGTTCTTGGATTTGGTCAGCGCCGTTCTCATGCGCATCGGGCCTTCGTAGTTGGCATCGAAGTTTTTCGGCTCCCAGCTCTTGCCGCTGCCGGTTTCCTCGGCGGAGAGATAAATCGGCTCGTCATCAATCATGGAGGCCGGGGTCAGGCCTTTTTCCAGTGCGGCAGAGTAGATGAACGGCTTGAAGCTGGAACCGGGCTGGCGCCAGGCTTGGGTGACGTGATTGAATTTGCTGCGGTTGAAATTGAAGCCGCCGACCAGCGCCGTGACTGCCCCGTTCTTAGGGTCCAGCGCGACCAGAGCAGCTTCCACCTCGGGCAGCTGGACGATTTTCCAATCCTTGCCCGATTGATGGACGCGAACGACTGCACCGGTGACCAGTTTGCGTTTTTTCACGTCTTTCAGCGCCATGTCGCGACTGACCAGTGCGAGCCCGTCACCGCTGATTTCGACCGGACCAATATTCTTGACATAAAGCCGGACGGATTTTTCGCCGACTTTTTTCACGATGGCGGGCACCAGGCCGTTGAACTGCTCGAAGTCATCCAGCGCGCTGTCCAGCCATTCGGTGTTGCCGAGATCGCCGCCAGTGTGGCTCAGCACCTTTTCCGGCCCGCGGAATCCGCGGCGCAGCTCGTAATCAATGATGCCCTGCGTTACTGCACGATTGGCAGCTTCCTGATTTTCCTTGCGGATGGTGGTATAGACCTTCATGCCGCTGCTGTAGATGGCATCCTGATAGCGTTCATACATCATCTGGCGGGCAATCTCGGCGACATAATCGGCCGAAACCGCGTGCGAGTATTGCTGCCGTTTGATTTTATAGGGTTGCGAGATGGCGGCCTGATAAATGGTGTCATCGATGAAACCAAGATTA
Organism: Pseudomonadota bacterium; assembly: GCA_041174025.1. GTDB lineage: Bacteria > Pseudomonadota > Gammaproteobacteria > Burkholderiales > Methylophilaceae > UBA6140. The sequence goes on along the minus strand of JBEDHT010000240.1, from coordinate 4,025 downwards.
TTCATGCGTTTCAGCACGTAATGCTGGCGAGCCTGGGCGCGCTTCGGGTTGACGAACGGGTTGTAGCGCGAAGGTGCCTTGGGCAGACCGGCCAGCATGGCAAGTTCAGCGACGTTGCATTTGTCCAGCGTCTTGCCGTAATACACCTGTGCCGCCGCTGCAAAACCATATGCGCGTTGGCCGAGATAAATCTGGTTGATATAGAGCTCGAGAATCTGGTCCTTGCTCAGGCTGTGCTCGATCTTGATGGCTAGCAGCGCTTCGCTCAGCTTGCGGGTAGCGGTTTTTTCGCTGCTCAGGAAAAAGTTGCGGGCGACCTGCATGGTGATGGTGCTGGCACCTTCCTTGAAACTGCCAGCCGAGATGTTGGAGATCGCCGCCCGCACGATACCTATCGTATCGACACCGCCGTGTTCGTAAAAGCGTTCATCTTCAGCTGCCAGAATGGCCTGCTTGAGTGATTCCGGCACATCCTCGATCTTGATGAAGGCACGACGCTCCTCGCCGAATTCACCGATCAGGTGGTTATCTTCCGTGTAGACTCGCAGCGGCACTTTGGGCCGGTAGTCGGTCAGTGCCTCCAGAGAAGGCAAGCTGGGGTAAATCAACGCCGCCGCCAGGCCGGCCATGGCTGCCATCAGCAAGCCGAGTACCAAGGGCAACAGGATCAGGAATTGCCACCATTTTTTGGGGAGCATGACTTCGGATACATTCAAAAAGACCAGAATAGACGGCATTATAAGTGCCGCAAACAATAAATAAAATCTAAAATTTACTTTACAGTATTTGTAGTTGTTGCTAGCGTTTAAGGTAAATTATTAATATCGCGTCTTAGTGACTAATAATGAAAGAGAGTTTTAAATTTTGAAGCTTGACTTTTTTACAACGAGTGCTCCCCATGTCATCGGGGTGGATATCAGTTCCGCCTTCGTCAAGATGGTGGACTTGTCCGCTGACAAGGCCGGGTACAAGTTGGAAAGTTACGCGATTGTACCGTTGGCAAAGGCGGCGATGGCCGATGGCAACATTGCCAACCTCGACAGCGTGGTCGAGGCCATCAAGCGTGCATTGAAGCAGCTCGGCACCCGCGAGAAGTCCATTGCTCTCGCGCTGCCGGCGGCGGCGGTCATCACCAAAAAAGTGTTAATGCCGGCTGGCATGCGCGAAGAGGAGATGGAAGTCCAGGTGGAAGCGGAGGCGCACCAATACATTCCCTTCCCGCTGGATGAAGTCAATATCGATTTTCAGGTTATCGGTCCGGCGCCTGCCAACCCTGAAGAGGAGGTAGAAGTTCTGATCGCTGCATCGCGCAAGGAAAGAATCGAAGACCGCGTTGCAGCGGCCGAGGCAGCCGGGCTCAAGGTTGTCATCATGGATGTGGAGACCTATGCAACCGAAGCGGCATACACCATGATCAGCCAGCAATTGCCGAACGGCGGGGCCGGGCAGACGGTGATGATTGCGGATATTGGCGCAACGATGATGCATGTGAATGTGCTGCACGACAACCAATCGGTTTACACCAGTGAACAAAGCTTTGGCGGTACCCAGCTGACGCTGGAAATCCAGCGCAGATACGGCCTGACGCCTGAGGAGGCTGAAATCGGCAAACTCAAGGGCGGCCTGCCGGAAAACTATGAGATCGAAGTGCTGCAGCCTTTCGTGCAGACGCTGGCGACAGAGGTCGCGCGTGCGGTACAGTTCTTTACCAGCTCGACCCAATACAACAAGGTCGATCACATTGTGCTTGCCGGCGGCTGTGCTGCCATTCCTGCGCTCAGCATTGCGGTGCAGGAACGCACCCGCGCCAATACCGTGGTTGCCAATCCGTTTCACGGCATGAAGCTGGGCTCTGCGGTCAAATCCAGGCAGATTGCCAGCGATGCACCGGCATTGCTGATTGCGTGCGGCCTGGCGATGCGGAGTTTCAGCCAATGATGCGCATCAATCTGTTGCCGTACCGGCAGATCAGGCGCGCGGAACGTCAGCGCGAATTCAATATGATGGCGGTCGCGACAGTGATTGCGGCGGCGGCTATTGTGTTTCTCGGCCACACCATCATCAGCGCAAAAATCGACACGCAGGATGAGCGCAATCATCGCTTGCAAAAGGCCATCACCAAGCTCGACAAGGAGATTGCCGAGATCAGGGAGCTGAAGGAAAAGATTCAGGAGATGAAGGATAAAAAGGAGGTGGTTGAAGACCTCCAGAGGAATCGCAGCCAATCGGTCATCCTGCTCGATGAAATCAGCAGACAATTGCCGCAGGGCACTTTCCTCAAATCGATCAAACAGAAAGGCAATTTTGTCGAAATCGAGGGTGTTGCCGATTCGAACGCCAGAATCGCCACGCTGTTGCGTAATCTGGGCGAGTCGAAAGTAATGCATTCCCCCAATATCGTGCAGATTCAGGCGGTGATGATAGGCAATATCAAGTACAACGATTTCAAGATGAATGTCCGACTGCGTGCAGCCAAGAAGCCGCAGGAAGATGAACTGCCTGCCAGGGCCGCGAGGAAGCAGCCATGAAGCTGGCAGACTTCAATAATATCGATTTCAAGAATACCGGCAGTTTGCCCCTGCCGGTCAAAGTCGTGCTGTTGCTGGTGCTGCTGACAATTCTGGTTGGTGCCGGTTACTGGTTCTTCTGGAAACCGGCGCTGGAGCAGCTGGAGGTGTCGCACAACAAAGAGATGCAACTGAGAAAAGTGTTCCTGGACAAGAAAAAGCAGGCGATTAACCTGGATGCCTACAGAAAGCAGCTGGAAGAAGTCGACCGCACGTTCGGCGAGATGTTGAAACAGTTGCCGGACAAGTCGCAAATGGCGGCATTGCTGACCGATATCAATCAGGTCGGATTGGCGCGCGGGCTGGAATTCGAGCTGTTCAAGCCGGGCAAGGAAGTGGTGGGGGATTTTTACGCCGAGCTGCCGATACAGATCAAGGTGCTGGGCAATTACCATGATCTGGGCGGTTTTGCGGAAGATATCTCCAGATTGCCACGCATCGTGACCTTGAACGACGTTGTGATTACCAAGGTATCCGCTGCGAAGAAATCCAGGTCAGGCCCGGTATCCGAGGATAAATCGGCGTTGTTGCTGGAGGCTGTGGCCAAGACCTACCGCTATCTGGATGCGGAAGAAATCGCCAGCAAGAAAGCGGCTGAAATCAAGGCCAGAAACGCCGCCAGGGCGAAAGCCAGGAAAAAGTGATGATGGCGCAGACCGACAAGAGGTGTTTTGAATGAGTGGCGCAGGATTTGTGAAACTGCAGAGCTGCGCAACAGGCGGTGTTGTGCAGTGGCAGCTACTGGCTCTACTGATAGTGGCCATCGCGCTGACCGGCTGTAAGGGCGGTGGCGGGGATGATCTCGATCAGTTCATGCGGGATGCCGACAAGACCATGAAGGTGAAGATCGACCCCTTGCCCGAAGTGACGCCTTATATCCCGGTGCCGTATAACGCAGACGGTATATTGACCGATCCGTTCGTGGCCAGAAAAGCCATTAATGCGCCAAAAGGCAGTTTGCAGCCTAACCTTACGCGGCCGCGTGAACCGCTGGAATTGTATCCGTTGGAGAATCTGAAATTTGTCGGTTCGATTGAAAAAGCCAAATTGAAATACGCACTGATCAAAGCACCGGACGGCACTGTGCAGCAAGTGAAAATCGGCAACTACATCGGACAGAATTTCGGGCTGGTCACAAATATCGAGGCTACGGGCATCTTGCTGAAGGAAATCGTGCAGGACGAAGAAAGCGGCGAGTGGGTTGCGCGCGATGCCAGCATAGAGCTGCAAGAGTAGGTCGAAGAGAACAGGTGGAAGATATGAACAGACGAACGAGCAAAATTTTCAGTACGGCGGCAGCGATACTTGCCTTGCTCATGGCGGGCAGTCCATCCGCTGTGGCCGAAGATGAGCCTGAGCTGAAGAATAAAATCGAGAAAGTCGAGTTTGCCGGGCTGCCCGGTGACCGTCTCGCCATCACCATCACAACGACCGAGCCTTTACAGAATCCGCCGGCAG
>JBEDHT010000239.1:0-9016 GCA_041174025.1 Pseudomonadota bacterium | reverse complement strand
TGCAGATCACACCCATGGAAATCGGGTCGAGACCAGCGAACGGCTCGTCGTACATGATGATGGCCGGGTCGAGGGCTACAGCCCGGGCCAGTGCAACACGGCGCGCCATGCCGCCGGAAAGCTCGGTCGGCATCAGGTCACGGGCGCCACGCAGACCGACTGCGTTGAGCTTCATCATCACCAGATCACGAATCATGGATTCCGGCAGACCGGTATGTTCACGCATCGGGAAAGCAACGTTTTCGTAAACCGAAAGGTCTGTGAACAACGCCCCCATCTGAAACAGCATGCCCATCTTGCGTCGCAACTTCTGCAACTCCCTGCGGCCCTGCTCGTGCACGACGGCACCGTCCACCCTGACTTCGCCTTGGACCGGCTTGAGCTGCCCGCCGATCAAACGCAGCAATGTGGTTTTACCGCTACCGCTACCGCCCATGATGGCCACTACCTTGCCGCGCGGAAAGGACATGTTGATGCCTTTATGCAGCATGCGGCCGCCGTAGCCAAAGGATAGGTTGTCGATTTCGACGATATTGTCGGTCATAGTTTGTTGTTAGGTTGGTCTGGCTGTCATTTTAATGCAAATGCGCCAGATGGCATAACTGCAAAATACGAGGCATGGAATATGGCTGAAATTCTTTCAAAATGCCATGCAGGCGTTGTACAGCATGGCGTCGTCGATTGCACTCTCACCGCTTGACGGCAACCAGCCTGCACCGCCATCGGCATATACCCTGAAAGCACCTCTGTCAGTGGCACCGTCATCCAATGTGATATCCAGCTGCCGCGCCAGACGGCCGGAGACTGCAGCGGAGCAGACAACAAAAGCGCCCGGCAGCCCTGCCGGTCCGCTGAAGCCGGTAACGCTTTCCAGGCCGATGATCCCGCCATCAGCATTGGCTGGGTAATACTGCGCATCATTCAAATTGGTAGAGCCGGTTGCGATGCCCGCCAGCCGCACATGCTGCCAGAACACTTCGGACTCCGATGCCGCCGGGTTGCCGGCCGCATTCCAGACCCCTTCGATTCTGCCGTTGCCCAAGGTGCCTCCAGCGCCATTCTGTGCGCCGGGAATCAGGTCTGCCGCAGACCTGTGATCGCCGGGCAATGCCCGGAATCTGTCCTGATAGGCATAAACATAGACTTGAACGTTCCTGAAATCCGCCGTCATGTTTTTCACTTTGGCACTATTGATCAACTCCTGGCCCTTCAACACCATGCCGAGTAGCAGTCCGATAATGACCAGCACCATCGCCAGCTCTATCAACGTAAACCCTTTTTTCGCCTTCATGTCAGCCCCCTTTTTTAAGGGAAAGTATCCCACATGAAAGCGAAAACAAAAAGTCACATGAGTGGTTGTGCGCCGGTCAAGCGGCGAAACCAAAACCCATCCGGCTGTGCCGGATGGGTTTCAATCAAAGCTCGCCGTAGGAATGCAATCCCGATAGGAACATGTTGACGCCAATGAAAGCGAAGGTGGTGACAAACAATCCGATGACCGCCCACCATGCCAACACCGGGCCGCGCATGCCTTTTACCAGACGCAGATGCAGCCATGCAGCATAGTTGAGCCAGACGATCAGTGCCCAGGTTTCCTTCGGGTCCCATGACCAGTAGCCGCCCCAGGCCTCAGCCGCCCACATGGCGCCGAGTATGGTGGCGATGGTGAAGAAAGCAAAGCCGATGGCGATCGATTTGTACATGACATCGTCCATCGTATCGAGCGAAGGCAGGCGGGAAGCCAATATGCCGCGTGACGAGAGCAGATAGGCAACGCCCACCATCGCTGCCAGGGCAAATGCGCCATAACCGATGAAGTTGGTCGGCACGTGTATTTTCATCCAGTAGGATTGCAACGCAGGCACCAGCGGCTGAATGGTGTGCGCCTGACGATCAAAGATATACCAGAGTATGAAACCGACAGCGGCGCTGACGATCAGCATCACGAAACCGCCGAGCTGACGCGTTGCATAACGCTGCTCGTAATAAAGATAGATCAACGCGGTAATCAGACAGAACAGCACAAACACTTCATACAGATTACTGACCGGAATGTGGCCGACATCGGGGGCTATCAGGTAGGACTCGTACCAGCGCACCATCAAGCCGACGAAGCCCATCAAAACCGCAGCCCAGGCTAACGAAGAGGCAAACTTGCCGGTGAACTCCGAACGATTGAACAAGGCTACCCAGTAAATCACGGTCGCGAGAATGAACAATACGTTCATCCACATGATGCCGGACTGGCTAGAAATCAGATATTTGAGGAAGAACACCTGTTCGGCGCGTTCGAGGTTCGCATCGTAAAGAAAGATGGCAAACAGACTCAATGCGCCCACTCCCACCACCAGCGCACGCACGGGTCTCCAGACCCAGCCCAGCCAGATGAAAATCAGGGCAGCGCCAAACAGAAAGCCCTGCTCATAAACATCCATGTGATGGTTGTAGTAGTTGAAGGCGTATATCGAACCTGCCATCAGCAGGAATGCATACAGCCAGTCCTGCCAGTTCAAGCGCTTTAACAGTGGAACCGGCTCATCGGCCGCGTAGACGTTGTTCATTGTGATTCCCCAAAGGTATTACGATTTTTTCATCCAGCCAGAAGTCTTTGCAACTGCTCCTGGTATTTCGAAAATTCGACATCGAGATCCCGGTTCTTGCGGTTGGACGAGATGGCGAACAAAACGCGATTGTCGGGTTTGACCAGCATCCAGATTCTGCGTTCACGGATATAGATCATCGCAAAAATACCCAGCACCAGAAGAACGGAACCGGAATAAACCAGATTCTTGCCGGGCGATCGGGTCAATTGCAGCCCGCTGGCTTCGCGATGCTCGTACTCCTTGAGTTGCAAGTAAAAAGGTGCGCCATAGAAAAAGAGATCACTGAGGCTGTTGAGGCTATCCTGCAGAAACAGAACCGTCTCTTCATCCGGGGTGGCGGCTGACTTGCCGGCCAGTTCACGCGCCAGATTATTGGCCTCATAAGCTGCGCCGTTAATGATCTTGATGTAGGTTTGCGCTGCCTTTTCGCGTTCCGCCTCGGGAACCGATTCTTCAATCAGGTCTGCAATCCGCGTATATCCGCCCACTGCAAACGCACCCAACAACTGGCTGACGCTGGATTCGAATTTCTCTCGCACCTCGGCGCTGCCCGCGCTATCGGGCAGTGAATTGGCGGACAATCTTTTCGCAATCAGGGCATGCGCAGCACTGTCCATCATGACGGCGCGCAAACGCATGAAGCCTTCCATGCCGAAATCGTCATCCACGGGAATGCGCAGGTACTTGTAGTCTTCCTGCAGATTGGCGCGCATGCCGGAAACGAAATAAAAACGCTCATCCAGTTTCAAGGGCTGCATGTAAGTCACGTATTCGCGCGCTTGCCCCTGCGTGTCACGCACCTTGAAAGTGACATTGGGGCCGACATTCTGCGGCTTGCCCTTGCCATCCACCGACAGATTGAGAATATTGAATTTGCGGAAATCGTCGAATTCCAGTGTCAACGCTTCATCCCCTTCACCCAGCACGACTTTCTCATGGATGACGCCCTTTACGGGCACAGGCACAAACTGGTTACCAAACAACCCCCACAGACCGAAATCCAGTCTGGTGCCGCCGTCCTGAAAATCCGACTGATAAATGGCTATGCCCTTGTAAATCAGCGGCTTGTTGACACTGATGGTAGCTTCGAGCGGCTCAGCCAGATCCGGATCAGTAATCACCAGATCACTCTCGAAAGACTTCGGCTGCCCGGTGGCGTAGTGCTCGATACGAAAATCCTTCAAGGCCACGCGAAAGGGCAGCTCCTGCACCAGATAACCGTCGCGCATCCGCATGAAAGCGACATCAGCGCTGGTGCCTTCGGGCAATGTCATATTGGCGCGGAAAGACAGATTGGCAATCGAAAGCCGGCTTTCAGCAGGAACCTCGGAAGCCGGAATGTCCAGTGTCTCGACTTTTTTATGGCCCATCAACTCCTGTATCTTGAACGGCACATTGCCGTCTATCAGGCCGCCGATACAGATGACGACAATCGCGAGGTGGGTAAAGATATAACCCAATCGCTGGTAAGTGCCGGCTTTGCCTACAATCAGCTCACTGCCGCCCTCATGAGCAACCGTTTTGTACCGGAAGCCGCGTGTGGTCAGAAATCTTGTCAGCCTGGCCTTGATTTCCTCGGTGCTGCCCACAGCCTGATACTCATGCTGGTGGCTGAACGCACGCAGGGATTTCTCTGTCGCATGCTCGCGCCACAAGCGCATCTCGCGCAGCATGGTCGGCGAATTGCGATAAATGCAAAGACTGGTGGAGAGCACCAGAAAAACCAGAATGAGCAAAAACCAGACGCTATGGTAGACATCATATAGCCCGAGCACCTCAAACACCTCGAACCAGAACTGGCCGAACTGCACGATGTAATTGGTATAGGGCTCATTCTGCTTGAGCACGGTACCGATAATCGAGGCGATACCGAGAACCGTCAGCAAGCTGACGGCAAAGCGCATGGAACTGAGCAGGTCGTAAATGCGTTTGGAAGTGGTTTGCGTGGACTTCAAGGCTTTATCGTTTCAATAGGTAATCGGCATTAGGACAAGCTTGACTGGCGGGAGTTGCCACGCCAGCAGGTTGCCAGCAAAAAAACAGCCACGGCTGAAAAAGTTAAGGGCGGCAAACGCCACCCTTTAACCCAGACAAACCGGAGCCTTAAGCCTTAACGCAGACCCTGGATATAGTCAGCTACAGCTGCCATATCCTGATCGGAAAGCTTGGATGCGATCATGCGCATCATCTTGGCCGCATCGTTGGCACGCTCACCGGAACGGAAAGTCTGCAACTGTGCAACCGTGTAGTCGGCATGCTGACCTGCCAGGCGCGGGAACTGAACCGGCACGCCCGCACCTGTCGGGCCGTGGCATGATGCACAGGCGGGTACACCCAGACCGGCAATGCCGGCTTTGTAGATTTTTTCGCCGACCGAACCCTTGCCGTTGGACTTGGCAGTGCCGGGCTTGGCCGTTTGCGATGCATAGTAAGCGCCGAGGTTGGCCATATCTTCATCAGTCAGCGCAGCAACCATGCCGGCCATGATCGCATTCTTGCGCTCGCCGGATTTGAAGTCATGCAATTGCTTGGTGATGTATTCGGGATGCTGACCTGCGAGTGTCGGGTACATGGAAATCGGGCTGTTGCCATCGGCACCATGACAAGCCATACAAACCTGATTGGCAATGGTAGCGCCCTTGGCAGCATCGCCGGCAGCGTTGGCGGAAACGGCACTGAACAAACCTAACGCAAAGGCCGCAAATATACGAAAACTCATACCCAACTCCTCAGTACTCAACGGTTGATACAGAAATGGTTACAGGACAATAATCAGCGTATTTTATCGAAAAGCGCTATAACGTGATAGCATTTTCCACTCTTTCCGTGCGCGACAAGCCAATTTCCCATGCCCCTGTTCCAGAATGCCAGTTTTTTCATCTCCGCTCACAACCTGCGGGACCTGCCTCCGGCTACCGGCGTGGAAGTCGCCTTCGCCGGCCGCTCAAACGCGGGCAAATCGAGTGCACTGAACACGCTGGCCAACCACAACCGGCTGGCGTATGTGAGCAAACAGCCCGGCCGCACGCAATTGATCAACTTCTTCACGCTCGGCGATGACCGCTTTCTGGTCGACCTGCCCGGCTATGGCTACGCCAAGGTGCCGCAAGCCATGCGCGAGCATTGGCAACTGACGCTGTCTGCGTATCTCAGCCACCGGACATCGCTTTTCGGCCTGGTGCTGGTGATGGATTGCCGCCACCCGCTGACGCCGCTGGACCGGCAGATGCTCGACTGGTTCTGCCCCAGCGGCAAGCCTGTGCACGTGCTGCTGACCAAGTCGGACAAACTCTCGCGCAACGCTGCCAACCAAACATTGCAAGCCGTGAAAAAGGAACTGCTGGAGACTTGGGGCAACTGCACAGTGCAATTGTTCTCCAGCCTGAAAAAACAGGGCGTGGAAGAAGCGGAAAAAGTGATCGGCCAGTGGCTACTTGCGCACGAAGATCAAATCCCAGACACCATGTCCTAGCTTGATGCCGCGCTTCTCGAACTTGGTCAGCGGCCGGTAGTCCGGCCTTGGCGCATAATCCGCCGCCGTGTTCTGCAATAACGGTTCTGCATTCAGCACTTCCAGCACCCATTCCGCGTATTCCTGCCAATCTGTTGCCACATGCAAGTAAGCGCCTGCTTTCAGCTTGCTGCACAGCATGTTGACGAAAGGCCCCTGAATCAGTCGACGTTTGTGGTGGCGCTTTTTGTGCCAAGGGTCGGGAAAGAAGATATGCACGCCATCCAGCGAACCATCGGCAATCATGTTGTTCAACACTTCCACCGCATCATGTTGAATCAGCCTGAGGTTTTTCAAACCAGAGGCTTCAATCAGTCGCAGCAGGTTGCCCACGCCCGGGCCATGCACTTCGATACCCAGATAATCAATATCCGGATTGGCGGCCGCAATCGCGGCCGTGCTGTCACCCATGCCGAAGCCAATCTCGAGCACCTTGGGGCTCTCCTTGCGGCCGAACAATGCGTCCAGCGCCAGCATCTGTGGCGCGTAGGCAACGCCGAAGCGCGGCATGGCGGTTTCGATTGCACGCTGCTGCGCAGCAGTCAGACGGCCCTGACGCAAAACGAAGCTGCGTATCGGCCTGCGTCTGAGATCCGTACTGTCGGGATCAATGCTTTCTGGCAGATGTTTTTCAGTCATGAAGAATTCGGCAAGCTGGTTGATTGAGGCGGCGATTATAGCGTATGCGACCTGTCGCCACTGGAAAAGCCCATAAGCGGGTACTCACATCGCTTGCCAAAGGCAACTACCTTGAACAGTTCGCCCATTTCAGCCGGAGACAACAGCTTCTGCGCGGCGGCGGCTACGGGGGCGTAGGCGGCAATATCATGCGGCGAAACCTCGCTCATCAGCGCGGTAATACCGCAATTGATGAGAAACTGCGCCTGCCCGCAATAGCCCTTGAGGGCGAGGCCGTGCGCCACCGCAGTTTCCGCTGCCAGAGTGAAATCGACATGTGCCGTAATATCTTGCAAACCGGGGTAAACAAAAGGATCGTCATGCGCATGATGACGGTAATGACAGATCAGCGTGCCCTCATGACGCTGCGCGTGGTAATACTCGCGGCGTGGAAAACCGTAATCGATCAGCAGGATGGCGCCCTCCTCCAGCATGTCGGCGAGACTGGCAATCAGCCCGGCGGCAGCCGGACATAATTCAGTGGTGTATTCGTCGGGCAGCTGCAATGACTGCAGCATCTCAAGCACAGCCGGATTGGTCAATTTACGCGGCGCCCAGACAAAGCGCCCCTCCGCCTCGGTCACGCCCAGCTCCTGCGTTCCGTCGGCCGAGGTCCTGACTACATGCACCGGCAGCGCATCCAGCACCTCGTTGCCGAGTACAAGGCCGCGAAAGCCTGCAGGCAAGGTATCGAGCCAACCCACCCTGGCAAACAGCTCCGCAGGCAACATCGCCTGCAAGGTTCGGCGCTGCTCATCCCGCAAATACGCGCTCACCTCGAGAATCAGATATCGCCCCGGCAGCGCTTGCAACTCAGCGAGCTCCAGCAACAGACCGGCTGCCAGACGGCCGGTACCCGCACCCAGCTCCAGAATATCGCCCCGGGTCATCGCCACAATCTCCGCCGCCTGGCGCGCCAGCGTTCTTGCAAACAGCGGAGAGATTTCAGGCGCCGTGACAAAATCGCCGCCACTACCGAACTTTTTCAAACCGCCGCTGTAATAACCCATGCCCGGCGCATACAATGCAAGATGCATGTAGCGGGCAAAATCCAGCCAGCCACCATTTGCAGTCATCTCGGTTCGTATCAGATGCGCAAGCGATTCACTCTGCGCAAGGGCCTCATTGCTGGGAATTGGTAAGGAAGCGTTCATATGCCGCAATTATAATCGGTCGGCAAGGAAGCAAGTTTTTTGATTAGCAACGAACCTATCGGAAATCAGCGTGAGCAACGACAAAGATAAAAATTCTGAAAACAAAGTGATCCTGATCACCGGCGGCGCCAAACGCGTCGGTGCCGCCATCAGCCGCATGATGCACGCCAGCGGCGCCAACCTCATGATCCACTACCGCCAATCCTCATCCGAAGCGCGCGCGCTGCAAGCCGAGCTCAACCTCAAACGTCCCAACTCCGCCGCCATCATCCAGGGCGATCTGCTCAATATCGACGTATTGCCCAAACTGGTAGAAGAAACCGTCAGGCACTACGGCCGCCTCGACGTGCTGATCAACAATGCCTCCAGCTATTACGCCACCGAACTGGGCGAAATCGGCAACAACGAATGGGACGACCTCATCGGCTCCAACCTCAAGGCCCCGCTCTTCCTCTCGCAAGCCGCCGCCGCAGAACTGACCAAAACCAAAGGCTGCATCGTCAACATCACCGACATGCACGTAGAACGTCCGAAAAAAGGCTACATCGTCTACAGCATCGCCAAAGCCGCCCTGGTCACCCTGACCAAATCACTCGCACAAGAAATGGGGCCCGATGTACGCGTCAACGCCGTCGCCCCCGGCCCGGTGCTCTGGCCCGAAGACAACCCGCAATTCGACGAGGTCTACCGCAAACGCGTTATCTCGCAAACCCTGCTGAAAAGACTCGGCGAAGCCGACGACGTCGCCAAAGCCGTCAGGTTCCTGATACAAGATGCGCCATTCGTCACCGGTCAAGTCATCCCGGTCGATGGCGGCAGATCGCTGAGTTTGTAAGAAAATCCAAAACCAGTCTCAGCCTTTTCCGCTTCACGCAATCTCTGGAACAGAGACTTCAGCGCAGCTCCAGGAAAGCGGGCGCTACAACACCATCGGCAAGATACGCATGGAGGATGTATGTTTCAATCCTCGCCCGCCCCGAGGGGCGGGCGCTACGCACGCTCGGTTTCTGACAAAGGCATGAGGCGCGTGTTTCAATCCTCGCCCGCCCCGAGGGGCGGGCGCTATGAGC
>JBEDHT010000238.1:0-2887 GCA_041174025.1 Pseudomonadota bacterium | reverse complement strand
CCCTTGGCAGCGTTCAGGACTTTCTTGTGACGTGCGCGGGCAATGACACCACGTTTTACTCTAGGCATGTTCTATCTCCTTATTGAGTTGGCATCATGGCGCGAACGCGCTTGACGTCTGTGGATGAAATGATTGCCGTACCGCGCAGCTTGCGTTTCTGCTTGGTGGTTTTCTTGGTCAGGATATGGCGCAGGTGCGAATGGGTACGCTTGACCTTGCCGTTACCCAGGAACTTGAAGCGCTTTTTGGCGCCGCTCTTGGTCTTCATCTTTGGCATTTTGTTCTCCTTTGAGAGTAGTTAAGAGTGCTTGGGCATGCCGTTTAGCCGTATCACTCAAAATTCCTTTGTGTTGCGTTGCAGCCTGATTGCTGCGACGAAACCTTTGGTAATTTTACTGCCGCTTACTTCGACTTCTTGTGAGGTGCCAGCACCATCACCATTTGCCGGCCTTCCATTTTGGGGAATTGCTCGACCACTGCATGTTCCTGCAAGTCTGCCTCCACCCGTTTCAACAACGCCAGACCCAACTCCTGGTGGGTAATCTCACGGCCACGGAAGCGCAACGTGATCTTGGCCTTGTCGCCGTCCTGCAGGAATCTGACGAGATTTCTCAACTTGACGTTGTAATCACCTTCGTCGGTGCCGGGGCGGAACTTGACTTCTTTAACCTGAACCTGCTTTTGCTTGAGACGCGCCTCGTGCTGTTTTTTGCTTTCGGCGTACTTGAATTTGCCGTAGTCCATCAAACGGCAAACCGGCGGAGCGGCCTGCGGGGCGATTTCAACCAGGTCGATATCAGCCTCTTCGGCTTTTGCGAAGGCTTCGGCCAATGTCACGATACCGAGCGCTTCACCATCCACGCCTACCAAACGAATCTGTGGAGCAGTAATATCCCCGTTGATTCGCACTTCCTTGTCTTGAGCTATAGCAAATTCTCCAAAAAATTAAATAATTAGGCCGCGCTACCTTTGGTCTCGACCTCTGCCTGCAAGCGCTCGATCAGCGTCTGTATTGGCATTGAACCCAGGTCTTCACCTTTTCTGGTACGCACGGCCACCTGCTTGCTTTGCATTTCGCGCTCACCCGCAACCAGCAGATAAGGCAACTTTTGCAAGCTATGTTCGCGTATTTTATAGGTTATCTTCTCATTTCTCAAGTCGCATTCTGCCCGGATGCCGTATTTCTTCAATTCGGCCACGAGCTCCCTGACATAATCCGCCTGGCCATCGCTGATGTTGAACGCCATCACCTGCACAGGCGACAGCCATAGAGGCATGGCGCCCGCATAGTGCTCGATCAGGATGCCGATAAAACGCTCCATGGAACCCACGATCGCCCGATGCAACATGACCGGATGCTTGCGGCTGTTGTCTTCTGCCACGTATTCCGCGCCCAGCCTGACTGGCAGATTGAAATCCAGCTGTATGGTGCCGACCTGCCACAGACGGCCCAAGCTGTCCTTCAGCGTGAACTCGATCTTGGGCCCGTAAAATGCACCTTCTCCGGGCTGCAGATCGTACTGCAGCTGATTTTTTTCCAGCGCGGCGGCGAGCGCTTTTTCGGCTTGGTCCCAGGTTTCATCGGAACCGACGCGCTTTTCCGGCCTGGTTGAAAGCTTGACCAGCACATCGGTAAAACCGAAGTCGCCATAGACTTGGTACAGCATGGCAATGAAGTCTGCTACTTCCGCTTCAATCTGCTCTTCGGTACAGAAGATATGCGCGTCATCCTGCGTGAACCCGCGCACCCGCATCAAACCATGCAAGGCACCGGAAGGCTCATTGCGGTGACAGGAGCCGAACTCCGCCAGACGCAAAGGCAGATCGCGGTAACTGTGCAATGTGCTGTTGAAAATCTGCACGTGACCCGGACAGTTCATCGGCTTGACAGCGTAATCCCGATTCTCGGATGCCGTCGTGAACATATTGTCGCGATAGTTTTCCCAGTGGCCGGATTTTTCCCACAGGCTTCTATCCATGACTGTAGGCGTGCGAACCTCTTGATAACCGTATTCGACGAATTTTGCGCGCATGTATTGCTCGATTTCCTGCCACAGCGACCAGCCGCGAGGATGCCAGAACACCATACCGGGCGCTTCATCCTGCATGTGGAAGAAATTCAGCTGTTTACCGAGTTTGCGATGGTCACGTTTCTCGGCTTCTTCCAGCATGTGCAGATAGGCATCGAGATATTCCTTCTTTGCCCACGCCGTGCCATAAATACGCTGCAGCATCTCGTTACTGGAATCACCGCGCCAGTAGGCACCGGCCAGCTTCATCAGCTTGAACGCCTTGAGCTTGCCGGTTGAAGGCACATGCGGCCCACGGCACAGATCAGTAAAGTTACCTTCACTGTAGAGCGAGACATCTTCGCCGGCCGGAATGGAGGCAATGATCTCAGCCTTGTAATGCTCGCCAATGGATTGAAAATAGGCAACGGCTTCATCGCGCGGCAACACCTTGCGCATCACCTGCTCGTCCCTTTTCGCCAGCTCGAGCATTTTTTTCTCGATGGCCTCAAGGTCCTCCGGGGTAAACGGGCGCTTGTAGGAAAAATCATAATAGAAGCCGTTCTCAATCACCGGACCAATGGTCACCTGCGCCTCCGGGAACAGCTCCTTGACAGCATAAGCGAGCAAGTGGGCAGTGGAGTGACGGATGATTTCGACGCCCTCTGCCGACTTGTCGGTCACGATAGCGAGATCTGCATCCTCACTGATCAGATAACTGGTATCGACCAGCTTCCCGTTGACCTTGCCGGCCAGAGCCGCACGCGCAAGTCCGGCGCCGATACTCTGCGCGACATCGAAAACAGTGACCGGCGCATCGAATTTGCGCTCAGATCCATCCGGCAAGCGAATAACTGGCATGGTGCTTCCCATCAATA
>JBEDHT010000237.1:0-3934 GCA_041174025.1 Pseudomonadota bacterium | reverse complement strand
TAGAGACATTCACGTTGAGAATTTGATGGATTTGAATGCATCCTATCTTGGTTTTCGAGGCGCAATTTGTTTTAAAGGAAATCGAAATGCAGGGCTTGATGCAAACAAGTTACATTTGCTGAAAAGGTTGTTGCAGAAAAACAACAAATGCCTTGCAGTGCCACTACCAGCCTGATTTATTGGTTTCTCTGCGTTGCAAGTGCTGGATTCTTTGCGTATAGTTGGCTCATCTGTTGGCACATCTTGGAGCGAATCAAATGAATAAAAAATTAATGGGCATGGCAATAGCTGCTGCGATGGGTTTTTCCGTTACAGCCGCTTCTGCAGGGGATGCTTTTGAAGGTTCCTGGTACGTAGTACCTGGCGTCAGCTACATGAATACGGACAGCGATCTGGAAGCTGACAACGGCGGTGGCGGCTTCATCCGCTTCGGCAAGGAACTCAGCGAACACTGGGATGTGCAGATTGGCGCCGGTCATGCACGCGCTGATGAAGATGTCAGCGGCGTCAACGGCAGCGGCAGATTCAAGCAAACCCTGATTGGTGTTGATGCACTGTACATGTTCAGCCGCGACAAGTTCCGCCCCTTCCTGATGGCCGGTCTGGGTCTTGCACACAATGATCTTGATTACAAGATGAATGGTGTGGATTACGGCGATAGCAAGACTTCCTGGATGGCCAATGTCGGTCTGGGTGCCCAATACTTCTTCAGCGACAACATCGGTCTGCAAGCTGACTTGCGCCATGTCTGGAGCCGTGCCGATATCGACAGCAATCCTTTTATGAGCGATCCTGGCACGGTTGGTAACACCTACCTGAACGTCGGTGCAATCTTCAAGTTTGGCGCTCCCAAGCCTGTCGTAGCAGAAGCTCCTGCTCCAGAGCCTGTCATGGCTGCTCCGGAACCCGCACCCGTACCTCCTCCGGCCCCAAAGGTCTGCAAGCCCAAGGTCGAGCGTTTCCTGTTGTCCTCCGAAGTGCTGTTTGGCTTCGACAAGGATAAATTGCGTCCTGAAGGTATCCAGGCACTTGATAACGAAGTGATTCCAAAACTGAAGAGCGAGCCGTTTGAAATCGTATTCGTGACAGGTCACACTGACCTTCTGGGTTCTCATGAGTACAACGATGCGCTCTCCAAGCGCCGTGCAGATCAGGTTCGTGCCTATCTGGTCAGCCAAGGTATTGATGCAAACCTGATCAAGGCTTACGGTGCCGGTGAATCCACTCCGGTGGAAATCTGCTCCGAGTCTCTGCCACGCAAGCAGTTGATCGAATGTCTGCAGCCTAACCGCCGCGTCGAGATCGAAGCAAGCCGCGATGACCTCAAAGCCTGCGAATAATCAGAACAGTTAACATCAAGCCCCGCAATGCGGGGCTTTTTTATGCGTAAATGGCAAACATGAGGATGACAAACATGACGAATGCAGATCTCGTAATCACGGCGAAATGGATAGTCACGGTATCCGGTGATGTGCTGGAGCGCTCGGCTGTTGTGATACATGACGGAAAAATCATCGACATTCTTGAACAGGACAGGCTGGCAGAGCGTTATGTTGCCGATGTCAGCATGAATCTCGATGATCATGTACTGATGCCAGGCCTGATCAATCTGCATACGCATGCAGCCATGAGCCTGATGCGCGGACTGGCCGATGATCTGCCGTTGATGACCTGGTTGCAAGAGCATATCTGGCCGGCTGAAAAGCAGGTGCTGTCCGAGCGTTTCGTGCGTGAAGGCAGTTTGCTTGGCTGTGCTGAAATGCTGGCCGGAGGTACGACCTGTTTCGCCGATATGTACTTCTACCCACAATCGGTTGCTGAGGCCGCAATACAGGCGGGCATGCGCGCCAACATAGGTTTGGTCGTGCTTGAGTTCCCGACCAGCTATGCAAGTGATGCCGATGATTATCTTCTGAAAGGCCTGGAGGCCCGCGACAGATGGCGCAATCATGACTTGTTGACCAGCAGTCTGGCCCCGCATGCTCCATACACGGTTGAAAATCATAATTTCGAAAAAATTGTCACTTATGCAGAGCAACTGGGTCTTGGAATTCACACGCATCTGCATGAAACCAAAGACGAGATCAAGCAGAGTCTGGAGCGCTTCGGTGTTCGGCCGCTGCAGCGCCTGGCAAACCTTGGTCTTTTGGGCCCCGGTTTTCTGGCAGCGCATTGTGTGCACCTTGAGCCAGAGGAAATGGAAATGCTTGCTGCATTCGGTTGCCATGTGGCGCACTGCCCGGCTTCCAACCTGAAACTGGCTAGCGGCATTGCGCCAGTGACGGCTTTGCTCGACAACGGTGTGAATATTGGCATCGGCACCGACGGCACAGCCAGCAACAACCGGCTCGACATGTTTGCAGAAATGCGCCTGGCAGCACTGCTGGCAAAGGGAACAAGCGGTAACGCCGCAGCTCTGCCGGCACGACAGGCAGTGGAAATGGCTACACTTGGCGCTGCCAGGGCACTTGGTCTTGATGATAAAATCGGTTCGATCGAAGTCGGCAAGTTTGCCGATTTGATTGCCGTCAGAATCGCTGATGCACAAACGCTGCCTTGTTACGATCCGGTATCGCATCTGGTTTATGCGGCTGGGCGTGAGCATGTGACGCACACCTGGGTTGCGGGAGAGTTGCGCTACCAGAAACTTGACGGTCACCATGGCGTCTATGCCAATATTGAACCCTCTGAACTGAAGGAAATTACGACGGCCTGGCAATCCAGACTGTCAGAATTCAAATGACTGCAATCAACAACGAAATGAACAGACAGGAAAACGTCGATCCGGCAGAGCTGCAGAAATTTGCCTCGCTTGCGCACCGTTGGTGGGATAAAAACAGCGAATTCAAACCGTTGCATGAAATCAACCCGCTACGCCTTGGTTTCATCGATGCGATTGCCGATATCAGGGGCAAGCGCGTTCTGGATGTGGGATGCGGCGGCGGTATACTTTCCGAGTCCATGGCTGCGAAAGAGGCTGCGGTGACCGGCATCGATCTCGGTGAAAAGGCGTTGAAGGTGGCCCAGCTGCACAGTCTTGAAACCGGCATCAAGGTCGATTATCGCCTCGTTTCCGTAGAAGCACTGGCAGATGAAATGCCAGGGCATTTCGATGTTGTCACCTGCATGGAAATGCTGGAACATGTGCCGGATCCGGCAGCCGTTATTGACGCCTGTGCCAGACTGGTCAGACCCGGCGGCCATGTGTTTTTCTCAACCATCAACCGCAACCCCAAGGCTTATCTGCTGGCAGTCATCGGCGCAGAATATGTCCTCAACATGCTGCCGCGTGGTACGCACGAGTACGAGAAATTCATCAAGCCATCCGAACTTTCGTCCTGGGCTCGCCACAGCGGTCTGACAATATCCGGATTGAAGGGCATGAGCTACAACCCGCTGAACAAGCGCTATTGGCTTGGAGACGACGTTTCCGTCAATTATCTTGTCCATGCAGTCAAATAGAAGTTGCATGCGCAGCTTGCAGGGGTTGATGGGAGTCGCATGATACTTTTTGATCTGGATGGCACGCTGGTCGATACTGCGCCAGACCTCGGTCTGGCATTGAACATGCAGCGCGAGCGGCACGGCTTTGCACCTTTGCCGCAAGCGGCCATACGCCCTTATGCCTCACACGGTTCAAAAGGGTTACTGTCAGTCGGCTTCGGCTTGACCCCGCAAGACCGGCAGTTTGCCGAAATGCGCGAGGAGTATCTTGCGCTCTACGATGAAGTGTTTACCCGTTCTCCAAGGCTGTTCGAAGGTGTTGCCGAAACGCTGGCAGTCATTGAGGACAGAAAAATTCCCTGGGGTATTGTCACCAACAAGCCGCGGCGCTTCTCTGCGCCGCTTATTCATGCCATGCAGCTGGAACCGAGGATCAGCTGCCTGGTCTGCGGCGATGATGCGGTTCGCCCCAAACCTTATCCGGATACCT
>JBEDHT010000236.1:0-2770 GCA_041174025.1 Pseudomonadota bacterium | reverse complement strand
GAAAATATCGAGGACGGCAACGATCCGGATAACGAATCGCAAGCCTTGATGCGCACAGTTTTTACCCAGTTCGACCAATACGTCAAACTCAACAAAAAGATTCCGCCCGAGATTCTGACATCGCTGGCAACCATTGACGATGCAGGCAGGTTGGCAGACACCATCACTGCGCATCTGACCCTCAAGCTGGAAGAAAAGCAGAAGATTCTGGAGATGTTCAGCGTCGTGCAGCGGCTGGAACATTTGCTCAATCTGCTGGAGGCGGAAATTGACATCCTGCAGGTCGAGAAGCGCATCCGCGGCCGCGTAAAACGCCAGATGGAGAAGAGCCAGCGCGAGTATTACCTCAACGAGCAGGTCAAGGCGATCCAGAAGGAACTCGGCGAACAGGATGAGAATGCCGATATCGAGGAACTGGAAAAGCGTATCAAGGACGCACGCATGCCCAAGGAGGCGTTTGCCAAAGCCAGTTCCGAGATGAAGAAGCTCAAGCTCATGTCGCCGATGTCGGCAGAAGCCGCTGTTGTGCGCAATTACATCGAGACGCTGGTGAGCCTGCCGTGGAAGAAAAAGACCAAGATCAGCAAGGATCTTGCGGCTGCGGAACAGATTCTCGATGCCGACCATTATGGTCTTGAAAAAGTGAAAGAGCGCATTATCGAGTATCTCGCCGTGCAACAGCGCGTCGACAAGCTCAAGGCACCCATCCTTTGCCTGGTAGGCCCTCCCGGTGTCGGCAAGACTTCGCTGGGCCAGAGCATTGCAAAGGCCGTGAACCGCAAGTTCGTCCGCATGGCGCTGGGTGGCGTGCGCGATGAATCCGAGATTCGCGGGCATCGCCGTACTTACATCGGTTCCATGCCGGGCAAGGTCTTGCAAAGCATGACCAAAGTCGGGGTCAAGAACCCCTTGTTCTTGCTTGATGAAGTGGACAAGATGGGGCAGGATTTCCGCGGCGATCCGTCTTCGGCATTGCTGGAAGTGCTCGATCCCGAGCAGAACCACACATTCAATGACCATTATGTCGAGGTCGAATACGATCTTTCGGATGTGATGTTCGTTGCCACCGCCAATTCGCTGAATATCCCGGAACCCTTGCTGGACCGCATGGAGATTATCCGGCTGGCAGGCTACACCGAAGATGAAAAGGTCAATATCGCGGTGCGTTACCTGCTGCCCAAGCAGCTCAAAACCCACGGTCTGAAGGATACGGAAATCCACATTTCCGAAACGGCTATCCGCGATATCGTGCGCTATTACACGCGCGAAGCCGGTGTGCGTAGCCTCGACCGCGAGATTTCCAAGATCTGCCGCAAAGTGGTCAAGGAAATCATTACGGCCAAGGCCAAATCCGCATCCAAGACCCCACGCAGGATCAGCGTAACGCCGAAAACGCTGGAAAAATATCTGGGCGTGCAGCGCTACGATTTTGGCCTGGCAGCCGCCGAGAATCAGATAGGGCAGGTGACCGGCCTTGCCTGGACTTCCGTGGGCGGTGAACTGTTGACGATCGAATCCGTCCTTCTTGCGGGTAAGGGCAAGGTCATTACCACCGGCAAACTCGGCGACGTGATGCAGGAATCCATACAGGCAGCACTGAGTGTCGTGCGCAGCCGCGCCAAACGTCTTGGCATTCCGGAAGATTTTCACGAGAAGAATGATTTGCATATTCACTTTCCGGAAGGTGCAACACCCAAAGACGGCCCCAGTGCCGGTATCGGTATTTGCACGGCGCTTGTTTCCGTGCTGACCGGCATTCCGGTGAGGGCCGATGTGGCGATGACTGGCGAAATCACGCTGCGCGGCGAGGTACTGCCTATCGGCGGGCTCAAGGAAAAGCTGCTGGCAGCGCATCGCGGCGGGATCAAAACCGTGTTGATACCGCAGCAGAACGTCAAGGATCTGGTTGAGATTCCGGAAAATATCAAGAATCATCTCGATATTCATCCGGTCAAGTGGATAGATGAAGTGCTGGAATATGCGCTGGAGAGAATGCCTGCGCCCGGAGAAGCCGATGCAGCGATTGCAGAGGTCAAGCCGGATGAAGGCAATGACGGCCAATCCGTCCCTGTAATCACCCATTAGAGAAGGCTTGACAGGCACGCAAACCGCTTGCTATAAAGCAATGCACAGGCTTGCCTGTTTCCACAACAATGTCGAAGGGGGATTACACGTGAACAAATCTGAATTGATTGATCAAATCGCCAAAGCTGCCGGAATTTCCAAAGCTGCCGCCGGTCGTTCGCTGGATGCTACAACCGCTGCAGTCACTAAAGCATTGAAGAAGGGTGATCTCGTAACCTTGATTGGTTTTGGTACTTTCTATGTTGGCAAGCGCGCTGCCCGTAATGGCCGTAATCCTCGCACAGGCGCAACAATCAAGATCAAGGCAGCCAATTCTCCAAAATTCAGGGCTGGCAAAGCATTAAAAGATGCTGTAAACTAGCGTTCTTTGTTGGTCATGCAGGGTGCTTAGCTCAGTTGGTAGAGCGTCGCCCTTACAAGGCGAATGTCGGCGGTTCGACCCCGTCAGCACCCACCAAAAACCAACGCGGTTGTACTGTTTTAGTTATCCAAGAGTTGGTTATTTTAGAGCACGCTCCTGATAATGAAACATTGAAAATTTAGGAGTGGTAGTTCAGTTGGTTAGAATACCGGCCTGTCACGCCGGGGGTCGCGGGTTCGAGTCCCGTCCACTCCGCCATCCATTGTGATGTCGCACGCGGAACGCACCTTAGGGTGCGTTTTGCGTTTCTGGGCCCCGTAACGA
>JBEDHT010000235.1:0-5132 GCA_041174025.1 Pseudomonadota bacterium | reverse complement strand
TACCTGCGCCGCGCCTGCGCCCGGTACATCGAGTTGCGGCCATTGCTGGCGCTGCTCGACAGGATTGAGAAAAACGAGCCGCAGGTGGGCTACACATTTTGAAAGCCATGATACTTGCGGCCGGGCGCGGCGAGCGCATGCGGCCGCTGACCGACCATACCCCCAAACCCTTGCTGCCGGTGGGGGGGCAGCCACTGATAGTCTGGCACCTTGAACGACTGGCAGCGGCTGGTTTCAGCGAGGTGGTGATCAATCACGCGCACCTCGGCATGCAGATCGAACAGGCTTTGGGGAACGGCAGCCGGTGGGGCCTGTCCATTGTCTACTCGGCTGAACAGCAGGCGCTGGAAACCGCAGGCGGCATTGCCAACGCGTTGCAGCTTCTGGGCAGCGATCCGTTTCTGGTGGTGAATGCCGACATTTACACCGATATCGATTTTGCGGCACTGCGTGACGCTCTGGCCGTTGGCCATCTCGCGCATCTGGTGCTGATCGATAATCCGCCGCAACATCCGCAGGGCGATTTTGCCTTGGCCGGCGGGCAGATCGGTTTGCAGGGCGACCCCATGCTGACTTTTTCCGGTGTTGCCGTCTACGCGCCGCAACTGTTTGCCGCAGTGCCGCCCGGTAGCCCGGCCAAGTTAGCGCCGCTGCTGCGTGAGGCGATCGCGCAAGGCAAAGTTGGGGCAAGACATCATCGCGGTATCTGGCATGATGTCGGCACTCCGCAGCGACTGGAACAACTCAACCGGAATTTGATGACAGGATAAACCAGGTTTGAAAGCACAACATGACTGACCCCCGGCAATATCTGCAACGCAGGCTGGCGCTGATGCAAGAGATGGGTACAGGCGTCGCCATCATTCCGACCGCGCCGGAGGCGGTGCGTAATCGCGACAGCCATTATCCCTACCGATTCGACAGCTATTTTTACTACCTCACCGGTTTTACCGAACCGGAGGCAGTGCTGGTGCTGATTGCAGGGCCTGTGCCGAAGAGCGTGCTGTTCTGCCGCGACAAGGACATGGAACGCGAAATCTGGGATGGATTCCGCCACGGACCGCAAGGCGCGCAGCAGCAGTTCGGTTTCGATGAAGCGCATTCGATCTCTGCGCTGGATGCATTGATGCCGGGCTATATCGCCAATCAGCAACGGCTTTTTTACAGCCTGGGCGCTGATACCGCCTGGGACAGCCGTATCGGCGGCTGGCTCAATCAGGTGCGCGGCCAGGTGCGCAGTGGCGTCCATGCGCCGGCCGATGTCGCCGATGTGCGCGCCTTGCTTGATGAAATGCGTCTTTACAAGAGTGCCGGAGAGCAGGATGTCATGCGCCGTGCTGCCAATATCTCGGCAGCGGCGCATGTGGCCGCCATGCAGGCGACCCGCCCCGGCATGATGGAATACGAGATTGAAGCCGTCCTGCTTCAACACTTCTACCAAAACGGTAGCCGATCCCCGGCGTATTCCTCGATCGTCGCCGGCGGTGCCAATGCCTGCGTGCTGCATTATGTTGAAAACAACCGGCGCCTCAATGATGGCGATCTGTTGCTCATAGACGCCGGTTGCGAGCTGGAAGGCTATGCTTCCGACATTACCCGTACCTTCCCGGTCAACGGCAAATTCAGTGCCGTGCAAAAAGATCTGTACGAACTGGTGCTGGCGGCGCAGGCGGCCGCCATCGCGCAGATACGCCCCGGTCATCATTGGCAGCAACCGCACGAAGCCGCGCTCGAAGTGCTGGTGCGCGGCTTCATCGATTTCGGCTTGTGCAAGGGCAGCCCGGAAGCGGTGCTGGAGTCCGGCGATTACCGCCGCTTCTACATGCACCGTACCGGCCATTGGCTGGGTCTGGATGTGCACGATGCCGGTGAATACAAAACCGCAGAGGGCGAATGGCGCCCGCTGGCGCCCGGCATGACGCTGACGGTGGAGCCGGGCTGCTATGTGCGCCCGGCTGCTGACGTGCCCGAGCATTTCTGGAATATCGGTATCCGCATCGAGGATGATGCGCTGGTGACACCGGAGGGCTGCGAGATTCTGACCTCGGCCGTGCCCAAAAGCGTGCGTGAGATCGAACAGCTGATGGCGGCCGCGCGATGAGTGCGAATCATCCTGTCGTCATCATTGGCGGCGGCCCGGTCGGTGCCACCCTGGCTTTGTCGCTGTTGTCCCGGGGTATTGCCTGCACCTTGCTGGAGGCACGCGCGCAAGGCGCTTCGCATCGGGATCAGCGTGCGCTGGCCTTGTCTGCCGGCACCCGTTTGATACTGCAACGGCTAGGCGTCTGGGAACCGCTGGCGGCACAGGCGACAGCCATCAACACGATTCATATTTCGCAGCGCGGCAGTATCGGCCGCACATTGCTCAAAGCTGAAGAAGAGGGGCTGGAGGCGCTGGGTTATGTCGCATCCTACGGGGCGCTGACCAGCGTGCTCGATCAGGCGCTGGCCAACCATGGAGGCGCACGGATTCTCCATGAAGCCGAAGTCAGCGAAGTGCTGCCGGGTAGCGCGGGCACGCGCCTGACATTCACACAGCAGGGGCAGCCGGTCACGCTCGACAGCCAGCTTGCGGTATTGGCCGATGGCGGCAGAAGTCTGGGCAGCATCCCCGGACTCGAGCGCGAAACGCGCGAGTATGGTCACGATGCGCTGGTGAGCAAGGTCAGCGCGGAATTGCCGCATGACAACATTGCCTACGAACGGTTTACACCCGCCGGCCCGATGGCGCTGCTGCCCAACGGCGAACGCGATTTTTCGCTGGTATGGACCGGCGAGCAGCAGGCGATCAAACAGATATTGGCGCTCGATGATGAAGTTTTTCTGGCCGAATTGCACCGCCATTTCGGCGACCGTGTCGGCCGTTTTCTCAGCGTCGGCAAACGCATGAGTTTTCCGCTGCGTCTATCGCGGCTGAAACCGGTCGTGCTGCCGCATTTTGCCGTAATCGGCAATGCGGCGCAGACCATGCACCCGGTTGCCGGTCAGGGTTTCAATGTCGGTTTGCGCGATGCCTGGGAGCTGAGTCTGCAAATTGCGCAGGCGGCGCCGGCTTCATGGGGGACGGCGGCCATGCTGGAGGCTTATGCAGCAACCCGCCAGCGCGACACCAGCCACGGCCTGCTGTTTACCGATTTTCTCGTCAACATCTTTTCCAACGAGATTCTCGGCGTTTCCGGCCTGCGTGGCGCCGGGCTCGGGCTGCTCGATATCGCCGGCCCTGCCAAGCGTTTCCTGATCAACAAGATGAGTTACGGTGCCCGTGGATAAATTAGCAGATCAGCATTTCGATGCCGTCGTTGTCGGTGGCGGATTGGTCGGCCTCTCCTGCGCGCTGGCGCTGAACCGGCAGGGGATGACGGTAGCACTGGTCGAGAGCAGGCCACGGCCGCAGAGTGTTCCGGATGACGCGACATGGGATGCGCGGATTTACGCCATCAGCCCGGCCAACGTCACCTGGCTCGCTGCCATGGGCGTGTGGCAGCGTCTCGACCGGCAGCGTTTCTGCCCGATTGCACAGATGCAGATATTCGGCGATACCGACGCAGGTTTTTTGCAGTTCGACGCCACTGAAGCCCATATCGACCAGCTCGGCTTCATCATCGAAAGCGGCCGCCTGGAGGCGGCATTGTGGGCTGCGCTGGGTGATTCCGGCGTCGAAGTGATCGATGGCGTGACGCCGGTGGCTGCCCGCTTCGCTGCGGAGCAGCCGCAGCTGCAACTGTCGGATCAGCGCAGGCTCGGCGCTGCCCTGATGGTGGCGGCCGATGGCGCAGCATCCTGGTTGCGGCGCGAAGCCGGGATTGCCGTACAGACACATGATTATGAACAGATGGGCGTGGTCGCCAATTTTGACACCGGGCTCGCGCATGGCGGCACGGCTTTTCAGTGGTTCAGCGCGGAGGGTGTGCTGGCCTGGCTGCCCTTGCCGGGAAACCGTATCTCGATCGTCTGGTCTGCGCAGGAACAGCTCGCCCGGGAACTGCTGGCGCTGGATGCGCTATCCTTCACTGAGCGGGTAGCGCAGAAAGGCGGCATGAAACTCGGCAAACTGAAGCTGCTGACAGCTGCTCAGGCTTTCCCGCTGCGCCAGCAACGCGCCGATGCTCTGGTGCAGCCAGGACTGGCGCTTGTCGGTGATGCTGCGCATACGGTACATCCGCTTGCCGGTCAGGGCGTCAATCTCGGCTTCCGTGACGTCAAAACGTTGGCTGAGGTCCTGGCCGCCCGCCATCATCCGCAATCATTTGGCGATCTGATGCTGCTGCGGCGCTATGAACGGGCGCGCAAGACGGATATGATGGCGATGCAGTCGGTGACCCGAGGGCTTTCCGAACTGTTCTCGCATTCACAACCGTTGGTCAGAAGTGTCAGAAATTGGGGATTGCGCCTGACCAACCAGCATACGCAAATCAAAAAACTGCTCATGCAGCAGGCCACAGGTTAATTCGTAATCAACTCCGGGACGCAAAACATGCAAAAAAAATTACTTGGTTTCTTTATCGGCAGTTTCATCATGGGCGGCGCCTTTCTGATGAACATCGCCAATGCTGACGATGCGGCGCTGAGAAAAGCCATCGAATCGGCTTATCCCAACGTGCAGGTCGACAGTATCAAAAAGACTTCCTACAGCGGCCTCTATGAAGTTTACATGGGCGGCCAGATCATCTATACCGACGAGAAATTCAGTTTTCTGATCGCCGAAGGCAATCTGATCGAGCCGAAAACCAAGCGCAATGTGACCAGCGAACGCATGGACGAACTGACGCGCGTGGACTTCTCCAAATTGCCGCTGGATCAGGCGATCAAGGTAGTGAGGGGCAACGGCAGCCGCAAGCTGGTGGTCTTTTCCGATCCGGATTGCCCGTTCTGCAAGCGCCTTGAGCAGAAAGAGCTGGCAGGCATTACCGATATCACGGTATACACCTTCCTTTATCCGCTCGATCAGTTGCATCCCGATGCCGGCAACAAGGCCAGAGCCATCTGGTGCTCGCCGGATCGTGCCAAATCCTGGATGGACTGGGTTCTGAACAATCAGCTGGTGAAAGGCACCACCAGCTGCGATACGCCGGTGGAAAGTCTGGCCGAACTCGGCCGCAAACTCGGGGTGACCAGTACGCCGACCCTGATTT
>JBEDHT010000234.1:0-6656 GCA_041174025.1 Pseudomonadota bacterium | reverse complement strand
TATGCCGATGTCAACGCGATCGAACGCGTCGTCAATCATGCGGCGGATTTCGCCAGCTTCCTGAAGATTCCGCTCTACATGCCCAAAATCGGTTGCGGTTTCGGCGGCCTCAAATGGGAGGACGTATCAAAAATCGTGCAGGCCGCGGCAGACAAGCACGGCATTGATATCCATATCTGCAACAAGCCGGTGATACCGCTCGATTGATGACATGGGCGGCTTTGCCCGCGCGTGCAAGCCACGTAAAATAGCGGCTGGACTGGTGGCGGCTTCGCTGAAGCCGGTAGCCGGAACATTGCAAATTTGAACATCGCAGGAATCACGCAATTGCTTAACCTCACCATCAACGGCAACGCGCGGCAGTTCGAGGCTGCCGATTTTACGGTCGAGATGCTGGTCGCCAGACTCGGTCTGACCGGCAAGCGCCTGGCAATCGAGCTCAACGGCGAAATCGTGCCGCGCAGCACGTTCGCGCAAACCGCACTCAACGATGGCGATAAACTGGAAATTGTCGGCGCTGTAGGCGGCGGCTGAAGGAACCATGGATACATTAAATATTGCAGGCAAGGCCTATCAATCCCGCTTGCTGGTCGGCACCGGCAAATACAAGGATTTTGCCGAAACCCGCGCCGCGATCGATGCCAGCGGCGCAGAAATCGTCACGGTTGCGATACGGCGCACCAACATCGGCCAGAATGCCGGCGAGCCATCGCTGCTTGATTATCTGCCGCCGGAAGAATTTACCTATCTGCCCAATACCGCTGGTTGCTATTCTGCCGAAGAAGCGGTGCGCACCCTGCGCCTCGCGCGGGAACTGCTCGATGGCCACAAACTGGTCAAGCTGGAAGTGCTGGGCGACCCGAAGACGCTTTACCCCAACATGATCGAAACCCTGAAAGCGGCGGAAACGCTGGTGAAGGAAGGTTTCGATGTCATGGTCTATTGCTCGGATGACCCCATTATCGCCAAACAACTGGAAGAAATCGGCTGTTGCGCAGTGATGCCGCTGGCGTCCTTGATCGGCTCCGGCATGGGCATTCTGAATCCGTGGAATCTGCAGATCATCATCGAGAATGCCAAAGTGCCGGTGCTGGTCGACGCCGGTGTCGGCACGGCATCGGATGCCGCGATTGCGATGGAGCTGGGCTG
This sequence comes from Pseudomonadota bacterium, assembly GCA_041174025.1. Taxonomy (GTDB): domain Bacteria; phylum Pseudomonadota; class Gammaproteobacteria; order Burkholderiales; family Methylophilaceae; genus UBA6140. Next base: position 5,507 of record JBEDHT010000234.1, on the reverse strand, counting down.
CGATGGCGTGTTGATGAACACCGCGATTGCGGCGGCGCGCGACCCGATCCGCATGGCGGGCGCCATGAAGAAAGCGATTGAGGCGGGCCGCGATGCCTGGCTTGCCGGGCGCATGCCGAAAAAGCTCTATTCTGCCGCGCCGAGTTCGCCCACCACCGGATTGATTGGCTGACGCATGCCGAGCACCCGCTACGAATTTTCGGTGACCGTCACGACCGCATTCATTGAAGAGCAGTCGGATGACGAGAATCACCGTTACGTGTTCTCGTATACGGTGACCATACGCAATACCGGTAGTGTTGCTGCCCAGCTGATCAGCCGTCACTGGATCATCACCGATTCCGCCGGCAAAGTGCAGGAAGTGCGCGGTCTCGGCGTGGTCGGTGAGCAGCCCCTGCTACAGCCGGGCGAGCAGTTCGAATACACCAGCGGCACGGTGATTGCAACGCCGGTCGGTACCATGCACGGCAGCTATCAGATGACGGCGGAAGACGGCACCCAGTTCGATGCCGAAATCCCGCCTTTCACCCTCTCCATGCCGCGCGTGCTGCACTAGAAACAGACATGCAAGCCACCATAAAGCGTTTAAAGTTCATTTCGGGTTTTCTGCCGGCCGTTCTCCTGATGGCAGGCTGCAGCATTTTCCAGAGCAAGCCGGAAGCACCGCTGCCGCCGGAGCCGCCGGAAGCGGTTGAACCCGCACCGATCCAGATGCCCCCGGCAGCAAGGCCGGCTGATGCAGTCAAACCGGCTGAAGCGGTCAAGCTTACCGATTACTCTGTGCTGAAACCCGCCGTCTGGGAAGACGTGGATGGCTTCAAGCAGGACGATCTCGCAAAAGCCTGGCCGGCCTGGCTGATAAGCTGCAGCACCCTGAAAAACCGCGGTGAATGGCAAACCGCCTGCGAGGCGGCAGAGCGCTTGGGCAAACCTGACCATGCCGCAGCCAAGGCTTATTTCAAGAAGCATTTCAATGTCTACCAGACCACCAATACGGACGGTAGCGACAGCGGACTGGTCACCGGCTATTACCAGCCGTTGTTGAAAGGCAGCCGCCAGAAAAGCGAGCGCTACCCCTACCCGCTCTATACCCGGCCGGATGATCTCATCAGCGTCGAACTCGCCGCGCTCTACCCGGAACTGGCCAACAAGCGTGTGCGCGGCAGGCTGATCGAGAACCGGCTGGTGCCTTATTACAACCGTGCCGAGATTGAAATGGAGCCGTCGCCGCTGCAGGGCCGCGAGTTGATCTGGGTCGATGATGCAGTGGACCTGTTCTTTCTGCACATTCAGGGTTCCGGCATCATTCAGCTGGAAAACGGCGAACAGATTCCGGTCGGTTATGCCGACCAGAACGGTCACAGCTATCAATCGATCGGACGATTGCTGATCGAGCGCGGCGAATTGAGGCTGGAGCAGGCCTCGATGGACGGCATCAAGCAATGGGCGCGCAACAATCTCGACAAATTGCGTGATCTGCTCAACAGCAACCCGAGTTATGTATTTTTCCGCGAATTGCCCGCCGGCCTGCCGGGACCGATCGGCGCACTCGGCGTGCCGATTCTCGCCGAACGCGCTGTTGCCATCGATCCGAAACACATTCCGCTCGGGGCGCCGGTGTTTCTCTCAACGACTTACCCCAACAGCGAGAAACCGCTGAAACGCATGATGATGGCGCAGGATACCGGCGGTGCGATCAAGGGTGGCGTGCGCGCTGATTTCTATTGGGGTGCAGGCTATCAGGCCGGCAAGCAGGCCGGAGCCATGAAGCAGCGCGGCCGGATATGGGTGCTGCTGCCGAAGGAATTCAAGCTGCAATAGCGGTTTCTAGTGGTTGATGCAAACAGAAATGGACGCCGTAGCGTCCATTTTTTTGGCAGGGCGCATCAGCGCCATACCGCATGTACCGTAGGCAATCTTAGCGATTGCAAACGTACATGGTGACTTCAAAACCGAAACGCATTTCGGTAGCAGCTGGCTTAGTCCACATGGTCGATTCCTTTCTTGATTTTGGATTCGTAATGCCCGCCGGTTCATCTCTGATTGCCTGCGTGTGCGTTACGTGTTGCTACTTTAAGCGCATGTGCTGCCGCTGCCTTGCCAAAAGTCATGAAAAGGCGCTCATGATTTTCATGAGATTGGCGCCGCACTTCATGGCATTTCATGCTCCGGCGCGTTGTGCGACAGGCCGTAGCCGGAACCAGGCGGTCAATCCGATCAGAGCAAAGACAATGAAGCCGATGGCGACGGTCGAGCTGACAACGCTGACGCCGCTTTTCTCGATCATGACATAAGCACCCAGCATCAGCAGCATGCAGAGATTGTCGAAAAAATTCTTCACCGCAATCGCGTGGCCGGAGCCGACGGTGGCGTGGCCGCGGTCCTGCAGCAGCGCGTTCAGCGGCACGACGTAGAAACCGCCGCAGGCGCCGATCAATACCAGCATGACGACAGCGAACGGCAGCTGATCGACAAAGGCGAATGCCATGATCAATGCGCCGATCAGGATACCGGCAGGCAATGCGCGATTGACACTGTCCAGCGTCACCAGTCTCGCCGCTGCCGCCGCGCCGAGGGCGATACCGATGGCTACTGCGCCGCTGAGGTTGGCGGGCGTGCTGAGGTCTGTCATCAGCAAGGCGACCGGCACCCAGGCCACCAGCAGAAAGCGCAGCGTGGCGCCTGCGCCCCAGAACACGCCGGTGCCGAACAAGGTGAAGCGGGCGTCACGGTCGCGGAACAGCGTGCTGAGCGCAGCGCGGAAATCCCGTAACAGAATGCCCGGTGAAAAATGGTTGAGCGGGTGTGCCGGCGGCAGCCTGGGAATGAACAGATTGGCCAGCATGGCGAGCAGGTAGCAGAGCACGATGGAAATCAACGCGACGCTGACGGAATAATCGGCCAGCAAGCCGCCGATGATGGCGCCGAGCAGAATGGCGACGATGGTCGAGCCTTCCATCACGCTGTTGGCCTTGACCAGCTTTTCCGGCCCGACCAGCTCGCTGAGAATACCGTACTTGGCGGGCGAGTAGGCTGCTGCGCCGATGCCGACCATGCCATAAGCGAGCAGGGGATGCAGGCCCAGCAGCATGGCGGCGGCGCCGGTGAATTTCATGCCGTTGGCGATCAGCATCACGCGCCCCTTTGACAGGGTATCGGCAACCGGGCCGACAAAGGGTGCGAGCAGAATGAAGGCGGCGACGAAAAACTGTTGCAGCATCGGAATCTGCCAGCCCTCTGCCGCCTGTGAGCGCAGTAGCGCGATGGCCGCGAAAAGCAGTGCATTGTCCGCCAGTGCCGAGATGAACTGGGCGATCAGCACCGCAATCATGCCACGTGAAAACAGCGGGCTGCCGGCTGGATCAATGCGAGGGTTGGCGGACATCGGTAGCTTTCTCGAAAAATGGGCGCGTATGGAAAATACCGGCGGCAAAATGATGATGACCGGAATGTAACAGACGTTTGAGGGCAAAATCAAAAAGCAGCGGGTTGTAGGGTTTTATCTGCAGCAGGAAAGGCACGGCTGCCTCGTCGAGCAAGCCTTTGCGCTGCAACCAGCCGACATCGACCAGCGGCATGATGCCGGGCAACGGATAATCCGAGCCGTTCAGCAAGCGGTGGTGCCAATGCGTGTTTTCGAGCAGCGCGGGGAGTGCCCATTGATGGTTGAGCAAGGGCAGCGAGGAAATGTCGCCATAGAGATGGCCACGGTAATGCGGGTTATCCATCATTCGCGCGAACAGCTCGAAACTGCTGCGTCTGACGCCCTGCGGGCCGGCATCGAGATCGACATCGCTGCCTGTGGTTGCGCAATGGGCGACGACGACCCTGACTCCGGCGTCAAGCGCGCGCCGCAGGCGCAGCGGATTGGCGAGATGATGTGCATGGCCGGGCAAGGCGAATTCACGGCCGGCATGGCTGATGATGGGCATGTCGAGCTCGGCGCAGGCGCGATAGAAGCGGTCGCAGGCGGGCGCCATGGGGTCGATGTTCATCACCTGTGGCAGCCATTTCACCGCTCTGGCACCTTGCACTCGGCTTTCCTGCAGCGCATCGACGGCGTCCGGCCGGTAGGGATGAATGGAGGCGACCCATTCAAAATGCGCCGGTGCCGCTTGTGCGATGCGCGCGGCATAGCGGTTGGGGATGTGAAAGGCCGACTGTGCTGCGACCGCACGGCCGTGCTCGTCGTGCCACCAGTCGAACGCGAACAGCATGGCCTTGAACCCGGGCGCCATTTCCCTGCAGAGCGCAATCAGGCGTTCGACCGCGCTGTCGTCTGCCTGCTGCCGGTCAATGCAGGCGCCGTTCATGAAAAAACGTTTCTGCAATTGCAACAGCGGATGGCGCAGGCTGTTGATGCCGTCCTCGAAGCGGGGGCTGAGCCAGGGCGCATCGCGCCCGCCGGAGTCGCCGTTGCCGATCAGATGCACATGGCAATCCCAGACTTTGCCGGAGTCAATGCCGGACCATATTTTCTGATACAGCGGGTGCTGACGGATGGATTCCGGCAAGCCAACTGCGCAGGGGTTGCTGAAGCCGGGCCGGGGCCAGTAGCGCCAGACGCCGTAACCCAGCCCTGCGGCTACCGCCAGAGACAAACCGCGCAGAAAGTCGCGCCGTTTCATCCGGCGGATTCCGCCAGCGCCTTCAGTTTGACGTAATCGGTTTTGCCGGTGCCGAGCAACGGCAATTCGGCGATGACAATCATCCTGCGCGCCACCGCCATTTCGGGTTGGTGCAGCATGCGGGCGGCTTTGTGCAGGTGCTCGCGGTCCAGCGCCGGGTCGGTGGTGAACAGCACGATGGTTTCGCCGCGATGGGCGTCGGTTTGCGTGCTGGCGGCATGCTGATGTTGTGGAGAAGCATGCTGCGCGATCAACTCGGCGGTTTCCAGCGAAATCATTTCGCCCGCGATCTTGGCGAAGCGCTTGACCCGGCCGACGATATGCACGAAGCCGTCGGCATCAATGTCGACGATATCGCCGGTGTCGTACCAGCCCGGCTCATTGTCTGCCGCAGCCGGTACCAGTTGCCCCGGGCTGTGATGGAAATAGTAGCCGGACATGACGTTGGGGCCTTTTACCTGTAGCAGGCCGCCACGCGCGATGCCCGGCACCGCGATCAGGCGATGCTGCAACAGGGGCAGCAAGCGGCCGACCGATCCGTTGCGGCAGGCCATCGGCGTGTTCACCGACAGCACCGGCGCGCATTCGGTGGCGCCGTAGCCTTCCAGTATGCGCAGGCCGAATTTTTCCATCCACAGCTTGCGCACTTCTTCGCTGAGTTTTTCGGCACCGGCGACGACATAGCGGATTTTGCGGAAATCGTAGGGGTTGGCGAAACGGGCGTAATTGCCGAGGAAGGTGCTGGTGCCGAATACGACCGTACAGCCGCGGTCGTAAATGATTTCAGGGATGATGCGGTAATGCAGCGGCGATGGGTAGAGAAACAGTCTGGTGCCGCTCAAAACCGGCAGGACTACGCCGGCTAGAAAACCGAAGGCA
>JBEDHT010000233.1:0-4876 GCA_041174025.1 Pseudomonadota bacterium | reverse complement strand
CGAGAGCAGCGCACAGATCCGCGCCCGCGTCGAACAGGCGCGGCGTGTGCAGATTGCCCGTCAGGGCAAGCCGAATGATCTGCTCGGCAGTCAGGAGATCGACCGCTACTGTGCGCCCGATGGTGCAGGCATGACGCTGCTCAAGCAGGCGATCAGCCGCCTCAACCTTTCTGCGCGCGCTTATCACCGCATTCTCAAGGTCGCCCGCTCGATTGCCGATCTCGCCGCTGAAGAGACCATCAAGCCGGCGCACATCGCCGAAGCGGTGCAGTACAGAAGGTTCGGCTGAGCATGACGGCGGCTGCGATTTCAGGCTGGCAGGAAGAAAAGCGCTCGGCTTATCTTTATCGCGTGATCGCAGCTGAAGAAAGCGATCCCGATAAACGGCAGCTCTTTCGCCAGCTGGCAGAAGAGGCGGAAAAACAGGCGGCTTTGTGGGCGGCGGAAATGCAGAAGCAAGGTTTGCCTGCGCGGCCATTCGATCCCGGTTTGCGGCTCCGGCTGGTGGCTGCGCTGGTGCGAACATTCGGCCCGGTCAGGGTCAGGGGCGTGCTGGCGGCAAGCAAGGTTCGCGGGCTTTCGGTCTATTCCGGCCGTCGTCTGGCAGGCATGCACCCCTTGCCCGCAACAGTCGATGAGGTGGGCGCCAGCCATCGCGGCACCAGTAGCAGCGGCGGCTTGCGCGCAGCGGTGTTCGGCGTCAATGACGGTCTCGTGTCGATCGCCTGTCTGGTGCTGGGGGTGGCCGGTGCCGCCAGCGAGCAACAGACCATCGTGCTGACCGGGATGGCGGGCCTGATGGCAGGTGCATTCTCGATGGCTGCCGGCGAATATATTTCCATGCGCTCGCAGCGCGAGATGTTCGAGCACCAGATTGATCTCGAACGCGAGGAGCTGGCGCAGTATCCGCAGGAAGAAACCCACGAGCTGACGCTGATTTACATGGCACGCGGCATGCAGCCCGAACAGGCAAGCGCACTGGCGCAGCACATGATCGCCGATCCGAAGCTGGGGCTGGACACGCTGGCGCGCGAGGAGCTGGGGCTCAATCCGGATGAACTCGGTTCGCCCTGGATTGCCGCCGTTTCATCCTTTCTGGCTTTTGTCGCCGGCGGGCTGGTGCCGCTGACGCCTTATCTTCTCGGGCTCGGCCGTCTTGCCCTGCCGTTGACCATGGGGCTGTCGGCACTGACCCTGTTTGCAGTCGGCGCGACGCTGTCGTTGTTCAGCGGCAAATCGGCCTGGATGGGCGGTGTGCGCATGTTGCTGATCGGCGCGGCGGCGGGCGGCATGACCTATCTGATCGGCGGTCTGGTGGGCGCCTCCATCGCTTGAAGCGGTTGCGTCAAACCATGCCCTGTCCGGCTTCATTCCGGGCAAAGGCGGGCTTTCTGCTTTATAATTCGCATGTTATACGGGTATCCGCCCGGCGCTTCTTGAGACTATCTGAATGAATCTGCAATCCGCCTCCCATCACCCGATGTCCGCTACAGAAATCCGGCTGCGCGAAATACTTTCGCGCCGCATCATGATTCTGGACGGCGCGATGGGCACCATGATCCAGCAGTACAAGCTGACGGAGGCCGATTACCGCGGTACGCGCTTTGCCGGTTTCAAGGCGCCGGAAGGCGTGCGCGAGCTGTTCCTCAAGGGCAACAACGAATTGCTCACCCTGACCCAGCCGCACATCATCCGCGAAATACACGAGCAATATCTGGACGCCGGTGCCGACATCATCGAGACCAATACCTTCGGTGCTACCTCGGTCGCGCAGGATGACTACTACATGGCGCACCTGGTCTATGAGATGAACCTTGAGGCAGCCCGGCTGGCGCGCGCCGCCTGCGACAAATACAGCAGTCCGGACAAGCCGCGTTTCGTTGCCGGGGCGCTGGGGCCGACGCCGAAAACCGCGTCCATTTCACCCGATGTGAACAATCCGGCTGCGCGCAACGTCAGCTTTGACCAGCTGGTAGCGGCCTATCTGGAGCAGACGCGCGGGCTGGTAGAGGGCGGTGCCGACATTCTGATGGTCGAAACCATTTTCGATACGCTCAACTGCAAGGCCGCTCTGTTCGCCATTGATACTTTCTTCGAGGAAACCGGCAAACGCCTGCCCATCATGCTGTCGGGCACCGTGACCGACGCTTCCGGCCGAATTCTATCGGGCCAGACCGTGGCCGCGTTCTGGCATTCCGTGCGTCATGCGCGGCCGCTCACCATCGGCCTCAACTGCGCGCTCGGCGCCGCCCTGATGCGGCCCTACGCCGAGGAGCTGGCGAAAATCGCCGATACCTATATCTGCATCTATCCGAATGCCGGTCTGCCCAACCCGATGAGCGATACCGGTTTCGATGAAACGCCGGACGTCACCTCATCGCTGTTGAAGGAGTTTGCCGAGAGCGGTTTCGTCAATATCGCCGGTGGTTGTTGCGGCACCACGCCGCCGCATATCCGGGCGATCGCCGAACAGGTGAAGGCCCTGCCGCCGAGAAAGCTGCCGGAGTCCGATCATGCGACGAAGCTTTCCGGTCTGGAGCCTTTCATCATCAATGACGATTCACTGTTCGTGAACGTCGGCGAGCGTACCAATGTCACCGGCTCCAAGGCCTTCGCCCGCATGATTCTCAACGAGCAGTACGAGGAAGCGCTGCAGGTGGCGCGTCAACAGGTGGAGAACGGCGCCCAGGTGATCGACATCAACATGGACGAGGGCATGCTGGATGCAGTCAAGGCAATGACGCATTTCCTCAACCTGATTGCCTCCGAACCGGATATCGCCCGCGTGCCGGTCATGATCGATTCTTCCAAGTGGGAAGTCATCGAAGCCGGACTCAAGTGCGTGCAGGGCAAGGCCATCGTCAACTCCATCTCGATGAAGGAAGGCGAAGCGGAATTCCTGCGTCAAGCCAGGTTGTGCCGCCGCTACGGCGCAGCGGTCATCGTCATGGCCTTTGACGAGAAGGGGCAGGCGGATACTTTCGAGCGCAAGATCGAGATATGCGAACGGGCTTATCGGTTGCTGGCTGGTGATCCAGACTTGTACAGAAACCAATCCCGGAGCGAGATGGATGCAAGACGGCAAGGACGAGAAGACGAGATAGTACAAACAGTACAGCGAGGAGACGAGGACGCAGCCAACGCTGCAGACGCTCGCTATGGGATTGGATTCCCGCCTGAAGATATTATTTTCGATCCCAATATTTTTGCCATTGCCACCGGCATCGAAGAGCACAACAACTACGCGGTCGATTTCATCAACGCCACGCGCTGGATCAGGGAAAACCTGCCGCATGCCAAGATTTCCGGCGGCGTTTCCAACGTCAGTTTCAGCTTCCGTGGCAACGATCCGGCACGCGAAGCCATCCATACCGTCTTTCTCTATCACGCGATCAAGGCCGGCATGACCATGGGCATCGTCAACGCCGGCATGATGGGCGTCTACGACGATCTTGACCCGGAACTGCGCGAGCGGGTCGAAGATGTGGTGCTGAACCGGCGGCCCGATGCGACCGAACGCATGATCGAATTTGCCGCAACGCTCAAGGCCGGCGGCAAGAAGGAAGCGACAACGCAGGAGTGGCGCGGCACGTCCGAAAATCCGGTGCCGGTCAACAAGCGGCTGGAATATGCGCTGGTGCATGGCATTACCGAATTCATCGTCGAAGATACCGAAGAAGCCAGGCAGCAGGTGGCCGCGAACGGCGGCCGCCCGATTCATGTGATCGAAGGACCGTTGATGGACGGCATGAACGTGGTCGGCGACCTGTTCGGTCAGGGCAAGATGTTCCTGCCGCAGGTGGTGAAATCGGCACGCGTCATGAAACAGGCGGTGGCGCACCTGATTCCCTACATCGAGGAGGAGAAACTGCTCGAACAGCAGCGCACCGGCGTCGTTGCCAAGCCCAAGGGCAAGGTGGTGATCGCCACGGTCAAGGGCGATGTGCACGACATCGGCAAGAACATCGTCTCGGTGGTGCTGCAATGCAACAACTTCGAAGTGGTGAACATGGGTGTCATGGTGCCTGCCAGCGAGATTCTGGCCATGGCCAAGGCGGAAAATGCCGACATCATCGGGCTTTCCGGCCTGATTACGCCCTCTCTGGAAGAGATGGCCCATGTCGCGCGCGAGATGCAGCGCGACGAGCATTTCCGCGGCCTGAAAACACCGCTGCTGATCGGCGGCGCAACCACTTCGCGCGCGCACACCGCGGTCAAGATCGCGCCGCATTACGACGGCCCGGTAATTTATGTGCCGGATGCCTCGCGCTCGGTTTCCATCATGCAATCCCTGCTCAGCCCGGAGCTGCGCGAGTCATACATCAGCGAAGTGAACACTGACTACGAGCGCGTGCGCTCGCAGCATGCCAACAAGAAAGGCACACCGCTGCTGACCATTGCCGAGGCGCGCGCCAACAAGATGCAGCTGGATTTCAGCGGAGATGCTGCGCCGCAGAAGCCCAAGTTCATCGGCCGCCGGGAGATCCGCAATGCCGATCTCTCGCTGCTGGCCGAATACATCGACTGGGGTCCGTTTTTCCAGACCTGGGATCTGGCCGGTTTCTATCCGGCCATTCTGGAAGACGCGGTGGTGGGCGACTCGGCACGCAAGGTATTTGCCGAGGCGCAGGCCATGCTGAAGAAAATCATCGATGGCCGCTGGCTCACAGCCAACGGCGTGGTGGCGCTGATGCCTGCCAACAGCGTGAATGAAGACGATATCGAAATTTATACCGACGACACGCGCCGCGAGGTGGCTTTCACCTGGTATGGCATGCGGCAGCAGACCGTGAAACCGGTGATCGACGGCGTGGCCAGACCGAACCAGTGCCTGGCCGATTTCATTGCGCCGAAGGACAGTGGCATCGCCGACTAT
>JBEDHT010000232.1:0-6260 GCA_041174025.1 Pseudomonadota bacterium | reverse complement strand
GCATTCATGGGCGGCGAGACGGCGGCATTGGCGCATCTGCAACGTTATTTTTGCAGCGGCCGCGCCAGCACTTACAAGGAAACGCGCGACCAGCTGAGCGGTACGGATTATTCCACCAAATTCTCGCCCTATCTGGCGTTGGGTTGCATCTCGGCCCGCCAGGTATATGCCGCGCTGAAGGCTTATGAAGCGGCGCATGGCGCCAACCGGAGCACTTACTGGATATGGTTTGAACTGCTCTGGCGCGATTACTTCCGCTTTCTGCATTTCAAGTGCGGCCGCGCACTCTATCGCAGCGGCGGTCTGAACGGTGCACCGCCATGCACGCACGACGCGGCTGTTTTCGCGCACTGGTGCAGTGGCGAGACCGGCGAGCCCCTGGTCGATGCGGCCATGCGCGAGCTGGCAGCGACCGGCTATCTTTCCAACCGCATGCGCCAGGTGGCGGCCAGTTATCTCATTTATGATCTTGGTTGTGACTGGCGCGCGGGCGCTGCCTGGTTTGAAGCGCAACTGGTCGATTACGATGTTTACAGCAATCAGGGCAACTGGCTCTATATCGCCGGACGCGGCACCGACCCCAGGGGCGGCCGGCGCTTCAACCCGGTCAAACAGGCGCAGGAGCACGACGCCGGCGGTCGCTACCGGGCGCTTTGGCCATCACCGCTTTGACGGCGGAAAGGCGAGCGTTCTTCCAGTTCGTGCTGGTAATGTTCAATGCCGGTGGCTTCACGCCGGACGAAATGTTCGATGGCGTTGGCAAAGCGGCTGTCGGCGATCTTGTGGAATGAGCAGGTCGGCCTCGGCGTAAACCCGCGTGCGAGTTTGTGCTCGCCCTGCGCGCCGCCCTCAAAGTAGCGGATGCCGCGCTCGATGCAGAACTCCTGCGCCTGATAGTAGCAAAGCTCGAAATGCAGGCCGGAAATTTGCGCCAGCGCGCCCCAGTAGCGCCCGTAAAGCTGACTGATACCGGCGCTGCCGGTGCCGAACAGATTGAGTGCGGCAGCGACCGGTTGCCCCGCCAGCGTCGCGATTACCAGCAGTACGTTGTCCGCCATCTGCTCGCCCAGTTGTCGGAAGAAGCGGCGCGTGAGATAAGGCGAGGCGCCATGCAAATGATAGGTGTTGCAGTAGCAGGCATAAAAGAAATCCCAGTCCGATTCGCTGATATCGCTGCCGGTCAGGCGTTTGATGCTGATGCCTGCTTCGCGCACTTTTCTGCGTTCCTGCCGGATTTTCTTGCGCTTGTCGTGCGTGAGGCGGGCGAGAAATTCCTCGAAACTGCCGAAACCGGGATTCTCCCAGCGGAACTGCACGCCGTCGCGTTGCAGCCAGCCTGCTGCACGCAGAACATCGGCTGAAGCCGGATCGGGAAACAGCACATGCACGGAGGAGAGTTGCAGGTTCTCCAGCTGATTGGCGATGATGGCGGCCATTTGTTGCTGGATGAAAGGGTCGTGGCTGAGCAGACGCGCGCCGGTAATCGGGGTGAACGGTACGGCGGCGATCAGCTTGGGATAATACTTGAGGCCGTGCTGTTCGAAGGCCGAGGCCCACGACCAGTCGAACACGTATTCACCATAGGAGTGGCTTTTGGCATAAAGCGGCACCGCTCCGGCCAGTTTGTCGCCGTTTTTTACCACCAGCGGGCAGGCCTGCCAGCCAGTTCCGGGCCCGATGCTGCCACTGGTTTCGAGCGCGCTGAGAAAGTGGTGTGAAAGCAGCGGCGAGCCATCGGTGAGCGCATCCCATTGGGCGGAATCGAGTTCGCTGATGCCGGAAACGATCTCGAAAGTGAGTTGCATGGCAGACTCAGGCAGCGGGCGTGCCGTCCGTGGCGATATGCAGGGTGCGCGTCGGGTAGGCGATTTCAGCGCCATGTCCGGCGATGATGTCCGCAATCTTCAGCAGCACATCCTGCTTGACGGCATGAAACTCGACCCACACCACCGTGCGGGTGAAGGTGTACACCATGATATCGAGCGAGGAGGCGTTGAACGCCTTGAAGTTGACGATCAGGGTCTGGCCGGTGTCGATGTCCGGATGTGCGATCAGCATCTGCTTGATGTCTTCGACGATGGCGCCCACCACGCCGATATCCTGATAGCGCAGGCCGATGGTTTCGTTGATGCGGCGGTTGGTCATGCGCGAAGGGTTTTCCACCACGATGGTGGTGAAGACCGAATTCGGCACGTAGATCGGGTTCTTGTTGAAGCGGCGGATGCGCGTATGGCGCCAGCTGATCAGCTCGACCGTGCCTTCGATATCCTTGTCCGGCGAGCGGATCCAGTCGCCGACGTCGAAAGGCCGGTCGAGGTAAATGGTGAGGCCGCCGAAGAAATTGGCCAGCAAATCCTTGGCAGCGAAGCCGAGCGCGAAGCCGCCGATGCCGCCAGCCGCCAGCAGACCGCCGATGCTGAAGCCCATGGTCTGCATGACCACCAGCACGGTGGTGATTACCACGGTCAGGCGACCCAGCTTGGAAAGCGCATCGACGGTGGTGCGATCGACTTCTTCGCCTTCGGTCTGGCGGATTTTTATGTAGTTGTTGCTGGCTTCGGCGATCAGGCGCAGAAAGAACCAGGCAATACAGAGCATGACGCCGACATCGCGCATGACCGGCACATAACTGAAGAATTCGTTTTCGGTGTATTCGTGAATGATGGCGATGGCAAACGAAATACCGACGATCCAGATCAGCATGGGCAAGGGCTTGATGGCCGCATGCATGAGCGTGTTATCCCAGGTGCTGCGCGTGGTTTGGGCGGCTTTCAGCAGGCGTCTGAGCAGGTAGGATGCGATGAAGTGCGCCACGACGGTGGTTGCGATGGCGATGAGGATGCTGGGCAGCCAGGGTTCTGCCAGGATGGCAAAGCCCAGGTTTTCGGCAAAGGTTTTCAGTTCGTTCATGGGTGGTTATGCAATTTTTCTATAACGATTATCGTAACAATCAATTTAATTTATGGATTGTCCTGATTTAGCATCATGCTTTCAATCATACATTCGCAGCGATCATAGAAGGGACTTACATGGAGATTTTAAAACAGGCGATGCAGCGCGCGGATATCTGTGAGTGGCTGGCCGATTATGCGCTTGCACACTGATTGTAGTGAAATGGACCGACGTGCGCGAAAAAGGTGCAAAAAAAGGGTGCGATAAACGCACCCGAATGTGGAGTCTGTGGACAAATGATTGAGATGGCTCATTAAAACACCCGGCTGATTTTTTCTGCTTGATGTAAATCAAGGAAACTGTTTTCGTGCGGAAGAACTGCTGCCGGAAGAACTGCTGCCGCAATAATCGCTGTGCGGTTTCCGGAATGATGTTTGGTGTGATATTGCCGTTTCCCATCAATAATTGCGCAGACGCCAAAGACAGGAAAAGCACAGCATAATCTTGTATATTTCATTCAATTCCATATCAGGTTGCAGTTTGATGAATATCTCAGCCCATCATTTGCCGGAGAACGATGCCGAGCGGCTTCTGGTTCACTATGAGGTGCATGCCCGGCCCAGCGCGCGTATCCAGCTGCCTGCACTGGTGATTTACGTGGCGGTGATGAATGCAGGCGTTTCGCGCGAGCGCGAGCACCAGCATCTCAGCCTGCTTCCGGGGCAGGCTGCGTTGCCGCCGGATGCTGTGCAGGGGAATTTTTTACGGCTGACGCTCGAGGATTTTAGTATCACCTGGGAGCGACACACTGAATTCACCAGCTATTCCATCGTGCAGCCGATAACGCCGGATGTCCGTCTGGAGAACGCTACGCCCGGGCTTTTTGCCTGCGGCAGCGTAGCCGGTGAATGGCTGCAATCGATACCGGGGCGAACGCTGGCCGCCATCAAGCTAGCCATGCTGCATGGTGACATGACGCGTCAGGACGAGCTGCTGAAAATGGCCAGAGCGTGTCTGGGAAACCAAGCGGTAGTTGCATCGGTGATGGGCAACAACCGGCATTCGGTCGCTGTCGCCGATTTCATGTTGAAAGACGACGGTTTCGAGCACATGCTGGCGGTCGCCCCCGAAGATATCACGGCCACCCGCGCCGGGCGTGTGTCGCAACGATTGATCGAGCTTGAAACCTACCGGCTCATGGCCCTGCAGGGCCTGCCGGTGGCCAAGCAGCTGACGCCTTTGCTGACGGAAGCCGACGGCAATCTTGCCGATATCACCAAGCAACTTGAAAACAAGGCGGCTTCCGACCAGCAATTGCTTGATACGCTGATCTCGATGGCAGCCATCGTCGAGCGTGCCACGACGCATCATATCTACCGCTTTTCCGCAACGCGCGCTTATTACGCAATCGTCAATCAGCGCATTGCCGAGTTGCGCGAAAACCCGATTCCCGGAACGCAAACCATAGGTGAATTCATGCAGCGCAGGTTGTCGCCCGCGATTGCAACCGTCAACTCCACTGCCGACCGGCTCACCTCGCTTTCAGAGCGCATCTCGCGCGTCAGCGCCTTGCTCAGAACGCGGGTCGATATCGCCACCGAAGTGCAGAACCAGCAGCTGCTGGAGAAGCTGACACGCGGACAGGAATTGCAATTGCGCCTGCAGGCGACGGTGGAAGGTCTTTCCATCGCGGCCATTTCATACTATGTCGTCAGCCTGCTGGGCTATATTGCCAAGGCTGCCAAATCTGCAGGTTTGCCGATACATGTGGAGTTGACGACAGGCTTGTTGATTCCCTTCGTGGTTTGGGCGGTGTGGCGCACAACGCGCGAACTGCACAAGAAGCTGATGAACGGAAAAGCCTGAAACACATGAACCTGGCATATCAGCAGTTGCTGGCTGACAACCAGCCCGGCCCGGCGATCAAGTCAGAACCTGGCATAAAATGTCTGCAACAAATTTTTTATAAACTGAGACCTTGAACCTTTAT
Organism: Pseudomonadota bacterium; assembly: GCA_041174025.1. Classification (GTDB taxonomy): domain Bacteria; phylum Pseudomonadota; class Gammaproteobacteria; order Burkholderiales; family Methylophilaceae; genus UBA6140. The sequence goes on along the minus strand of JBEDHT010000232.1, from coordinate 1,378 downwards.
CCAGAACACAGGAGCGCATCATGCAATTTCGAACAAACAACAGACCATACCTTTTGACTATCGCCTTCGCATTGATGGCCCTGGCTGGCTGTGCCAGCAAAATGGTGGAGGTGCGCCCCGGCTCCGAGCGTGTTTCTGTGGCTGATACAAACCAGGTCGGCAGTTGCCAGTCACTCGGCAAGGTGGCTGTGAGCGTGCTGACCAAAGTCGGATTTGTCAGTCGCAGCGTCGAAGCGGTGGAGGCCAATCTGCTGCAACTGGCCCGCAATCGTGCGGTGGAAGATGGTGGTGATACCTTGGTCAGGCACGAATCTCCAAAATTCGGCGAACGCACTTTCGACATCTACAAGTGTCGGCCTTGAAGCCGGACAGCACGCGCAAACCGAGCGCCCGGCGCTGACGACGGCCAATGAAAAACGGCCCGCATTGCTGCGAGCCGTTCTATAATCTGGTGGGGCATGTAGGGGTCGAACCTACGACAAACGGATTAAGAGTCCGCTGCTCTACCAACTGAGCTAATGCCCCAAACGAGGAGCGCAATTATCGGGTGAAAGCCTCCGGGTGTCAACCCGAAAACAACATAAATCAGGTTTTGAAAGCGCATCAGAATGACTATCCAGATTATCCAGACGCAACCATTCAGCGATCAGAAACCCGGCACTTCCGGCCTGCGCAAACGGGTCAGCGTTTTTCAGCAACCGGATTACCTGCAGAATTTCGTGCAGAGCATTTTCAACACCATCGCGGCTCCGGCCGGCGCAACGCTGGTGCTGGGCGGCGACGGCCGATATTACAACCGCGAGGCGATTCAGATTATTCTCAAAATGGCGGCTGCCAACGGCTTCGGTCGCGTGCTGGTAGGGCAGGGCGGCATCCTTTCGACACCGGCGGCTTCCTGCGTGATCCGCAAATATCAGACCTTCGGCGGCATCATACTTTCAGCCAGCCACAACCCCGGTGGGCGTGACGGCGACTTCGGCATCAAGTTCAACACCTCGAATGGCGGGCCTGCGCCGGAGAAAATCACCGATGCGATTTTTGCCTGCAGCAAAACGATTAGCCAGTACCGGATTCTCGAAGCTGCCGACATTCCGCTCGATGCAACCGGCACTCATGTGCTGGGCGGGATGCAGGTCGAAGTGATTGACCCGGTGGCAGACTACGCTGATCTGATGGCAGAACTGTTCGATTTCAATGCCATCCGCGAGTTGTTGCAAAGCGGTTTCCGCATGAAGTTCGATGCGATGCATGCCGTTGCCGGACCTTACGCCAGAGAGATTCTGGTCAACCGGCTCGGCGCGCCTGCCGACAGCGTCATGAATGCGACGCCGCTGCCTGATTTCGGCGGCGGTCATCCTGACCCCAACCTGACATATGC
>JBEDHT010000231.1:0-7810 GCA_041174025.1 Pseudomonadota bacterium | reverse complement strand
TGCGTTGGTTAGCGGAACTAGTCTCTTGACCGTTAGCCGAAAAAAATCACGGAAAGCGCACTCAGCCAGGACAGCACGATCAGCGCGATGATGATGGTCATCGGCAGGTTATCAAACGTAAAGTGTTCCTTCATTTCCTTGGTCTCTCGATTCGTTGGCGGTTTATTCGTTGGGTTCGATTTTATTAGGATCGGCTTTGGCTTTCAAGCGATTAAACGGGATCATGGGATCATCGTCGTCCATCAGGATTCTTTGCGCCGGGCCTTCCATGTCATCGTACTGGCCATTCCGGATGGCCCAGAGAATGCCGAAAGCGGCAAGGCCGACAAAGACTATGGTCAAACCGAGCAGAAACAGTACCGAACTCAGACTCATTGCGCCACGCCTCAGGCCGCCATGATCCGGGCCTGACTGACACCGGCATCGGCATTGAGGGCGTTGCGGATATGTTGCAACATGGTGTCGAGCTCATGCTCCTGCGCCTGTATGCTTCTTTCCATTTCTTCCAGCTCGTCGATACGGTCTTCCAGCGTGCCGGTCGCCTTGTAAATGCGCTTGATGCTTTCCAGACGGCGGCGCAATTGCAGCTGATGCTCGCGCACCTGCGATTCCATCGGCGCAATCACCGCCTTCAACCAGTTCTCGACATCGTGATTGGCTGTTTCATAAACATGAATCACACGGCTTGCCAGAGTTTCAAAGAATCGCGAAGTCAGCGTCATCTTTTCATAGGCGATCATGTTGAGCGTGGTATTGAACTGCTCCTTGTAAGCGCGCTCGAGCTTGGCGACCTCCGCCTGATAGCGCATGGTCGAGAATGAAGGCGCATCGGTCTTGCGCAAACCATGCTCTTTCGCCAGCTTTTCGTACATGGCATCCATCATGGTCTTGATTTCTTCGATCTGCTTGTCGGACTTGACCAGCTTGTCCTTGATATCGGCAAAGAATCCATCCATCGCATTACGGATACCCTTGGTAAAATTCGCCGCGATCATCGTTTCGCGTGTCGTCACCACCAGTTCGCGTAGCGCCTGCATGCCGAGCAGGGTGAAAAGCTGGTTGGTCTGGCGCGAGAAGATGCTGCGCAGCGCCTGAAAACGCTGCAGACCCTTCTCGAAATTTTCCTTGTCCACCTTGACCTTGGTCATCATGTGATCGACCACATCTTCATTCTTGCCGCGCAAGCCTTTCAGCTCGTCGAGCTGCTCTGCCAGCCCCTGCAACCGGGCCTGCAGTATCAGACGCGCCGAAGCCACCAGATCTTCGACCTCATGCAAGGTGTTATCCCGCACGATTTCCTTCTTGGAGGGAATCAGTTCCTCGGTCAGCGCTTTTTCCAGCTCGGGCAGGCGGCTCCTTGCCAACAGCGCATCGTCTCCATTCACTTTGGCAAGCAGGGCCTTCTGCGCTGAAATCGGGAAAATCTGTGCCGGATCGAGCCCCAGAAGCTCTGCACTGGTGTTGACCTGCTTCAGCAGTTCCTTGCGGATTTCATCCTCGTCCTTGAGTTCGTCCCAGAGGCCATCAATCTTGTTCAGTATCGCCAGCCGGCCCTTCTGGTTCCAGCGCGTACCGCTGATGTACTGGCGCCAGACGTCGATCTCGGATTTGGTCACGCCGGTATCAGCTGCCAGTATGAAAAGGACGGCATGCGCGTTGGGCAGCATGTTCAGCGTCAGTTCGGGTTCGGTACCAATCGCGTTGAGGCCCGGCGTATCGAGAATCACCAGGCCTTGCTCCAGCAGCGGGTGGGGGAAGTTGATCATGGCATAACGCCAGCACGGCACGTCTATCGTGCCGTCGCTATTGAGCCCGATGGAATCATCGGCATTGGCAGGGTCATAGAGGCCATAACGCTCGGCCTCCTCGAGACTCACCCTTCTGGTGGCACTGACTTCCTTGAACACTTCGGCCAGGCTGTCGCCGGAATTGACATCGAACTCCAGCACCTTCCATTCGTCCGGGTAGCGCTTGTATTCGCTGGTGGTCGCATCGGTCGCGCGCGTTTCGATCGGTAGCAATTGCAGGCAGGAAGGACGGGAAGGGTCATACAGCAACTCGGTCGGGCACATCGTCGTGCGGCCGGCGCTGGATGGCAACACGCGCTGGCCGTAATCAGCGAAGAATATCGCGTTGATCAGCTCTGACTTGCCACGGGAGAACTCGGCTACAAAGGCGACATTCAGCTTGTCTTCGCGCAGACGCTCCAGCAGGTGATTGATACGTTGCCCGGTTTGACTGTCGTTGAGCTCCTGCGCATCCAGCCAGTTGCGGAAATCGCCGATGGCGTCGCCCAGCGTTTTTCGCCAGTCTGCATAGGCTGCGAACTCGTGGGCAAGTCTGTTATCCACCATAACGATCTCTTGTTTCGTTTTTATTAACGACACTTTAGCATGTGATAGAAAATAGTCAAATTAATCAGCATACTAATGCGAGGATTTGATGACATTTCCATCCGCTTTTCCGGGCCGACCGGTGCGCTCTGCCAGCACGGTATTTTGAAGCGGGGAATGACATTCTGCTATCATCCCCAATTTAAGCCTTCAACACCTGCAATGACCGGATTGACACCGAACTCCCCGCGCCCGACCGACATCCGGTTGCACCAGACCTCGCGTTTGCTGGAGATCAGCTTCGATGACGGTAAGAGTGCCCGCCTCTCATGCGAGTTCCTGCGCGTCTATTCCCCCTCGGCCGAAGTCCGCGGTCACGGTGTCGGCCAGGAAGTACTGCAGACCGGCAAGGAAGACATCAACATCAGCGCCATCGAGCCGGTCGGCAACTACGCCGTCAGGCTGGTATTCACCGACGGCCACAACACCGGCCTTTACTCCTGGGATTACCTCTACGAGCTGGCGCAGAATTACGAGGCCATGTGGCTGGATTATCTGGGCAGGCTCGCCGCAGCAGGCATCAAGCGCAAGGAAATTTCATGAGCGACAAAAAAACCACCCACTTTGGCTACAAAACCGTTGAAGAATCGGAAAAGGCCCGCAAGGTCGGCGAGGTGTTTCACAGCGTTGCCCGCAAATACGACCTGATGAACGACGTCATGTCGTTCGGCATGCATCGCGGCTGGAAGCGCTTTGCAGTCGAAGTGAGCGGAGTCGGCGCCGGTGACCGCGTACTCGATATCGCCGGCGGCAGCGGCGACCTGTCACGCCTGTTCGCCAAAAAAACCGGCCCCGGCGGCGAAGTCATCCTGACCGACATCAACGCTTCCATGCTGGCTGTCGGCCGCGACCGCCTCATCGATGACGGCGTTGCCGTTCCTGCATTGCAGTGCGATGCCGAAAAACTGCCCTTCCCCGACCACCATTTCGATTGCGTCATCGTCGCCTTCGGCCTGCGCAACATGACCCACAAGGACAAGGCACTGGCGGAAATGCAGCGCGTGCTCAAAACCGGCGGGCGATTGCTGGTGCTGGAGTTTTCGCAGATATGGAAACCGCTGGCGCCGGTGTATGACGCCTATTCTTTCAAGCTGTTGCCGCTGATGGGCAGAATATTCGCCAAGGATGCCGACAGTTACCAGTACCTTGCCGAGTCGATCCGCATGCATCCTGATCAGGAATCACTGAAACAGATGATGCAGGATGCCGGCTTTGCCAGGGTCGATTACTACAATCTCGCAGCCGGCGCGGTGGCTCTGCACAAGGGCTGGAAGCTCTGACCATGCTTAAGCCGCTGCTGACTCGCGTACTCAATCATCTGGTCACCCAGAACAGCTGGGCAAAGACGCAACTGCAAGCTTACGGCGGCAAGACCGTCCGCTTCGACATGCCGCCACTCAGCGCCACGCTGACGGTGCTGGAGGACGGCGGCCTGGCAATGGCAGGCGAATCCGCGACAGCAGATGCCCGCATCATCATGCCGGTACCGGCCGCGCTGAGGTTGCTTGCCGGTGATGATGGCGCCTCTGCGCTGGCGACGATCGAAGGCGATACCGAGCTGGCAGCCGCACTGGGCAGAATCATGCGCGGCATGTCCTGGGAGTTCGAGGAAGATTTAAGCAAGGTAGTTGGCGATATTGCCGCGCATCAGCTGGCAGAAACAGGCCGCAAGGTAGCGGGCGGGATCCGCTCGCAGGGCCTCAACCTGGCGCAGATGCTGAGCGAATACTGGCAGGAAGAACAACCGATGATTGCAAAAAAACGCCATGTCGATACTTTCAACCGCGAAGTCGACAACCTGCGTGAAGGCACTGAACGGCTGCAGAAACGTATCGAGAAACTGCACGAAAAACTCGCCCGGGCCGGCGGAGAATAAAGCACCATGCGCCTGTTTCGCCTGATCAAGATTCTTGCCGTTACCTTGCGTTTCGGGCTTGATGAACTCATCCTCGGCCACTCCAGGCTGCGGCCGCTGCAAAAAATCCTTAACGCTCTGCTGTTCTGGCGCAAGCTGACGCTGTCACGCGGCGAGCGTCTGCGGCTGGCACTGGAAGCGCTTGGCCCGATATTCGTCAAATTCGGCCAGATGCTCTCCACCCGGCGCGACCTCATACCACCCGACATCGCGGAAGAGCTCTCGCTGCTGCAGGACAAAGTACCGCCCTTCGCCTTTACCGAGGTCCGGCAAATCATCGAAACGTCGTTTGAAAAACCGTTACAGGAGATTTTCAGCGATTTCGATACCGTGCCGGTCGCCAGCGCATCGGTCGCACAGGTGCATTTCGCCCATCTGCCAGACGGTCACCCGGTCGCCGTCAAGATTCTGCGGCCGAACATCGGCAGCGTCATCGAAAAAGACCTGACCCTGCTCGACACGGCAGCCTGGTTGATGCAAAGCTTGTGGAACGAAGGCAAACGGCTGAAACCGCGCGAACTGGTGGCCGAATTCGCCCGCCATACCCACGCGGAGCTCGACCTCATGCTGGAGGCGGCGAACTGCAGCCAGCTCAAGCGCAACTTCGCCAATAGCCGCTTGCTGCTGGTTCCCGAGGTCTATTGGGACTGGTGCCGCCAGCAGGTCATGGTCATGGAGCGCATGCAAGGCACGCCGGTGAGCCGGGTGGAACACCTGCGCAGCATCGGCGTCGACATTCCGAAACTCGCCAGCGACGGCGTCGAAATCTTTTTCACCCAAGTGTTCCGCGATGGCTTTTTCCACGCCGACATGCACCCCGGCAACATTCTGGTGGCCGACGACGGGCGCTACATCGCACTGGATTTCGGCATCATGGGGACGCTCAACGATACCGACAAGGAGTATCTGGCGCGCAATTTTCTCGCCTTCTTCCGGCGCGATTACCGCGAAGTCGCCAGGGCGCACGTCGAGTCAGGCTGGGTGCCGAAAGACACGCCCATCGATGAATTTGAAACAGCGATCCGCGCCGTCTGCGAACCGATTTTCGACCGCCCGCTCAAGGATATCTCATTCGGCCGCACGCTCCTGAGCCTGTTCCAGATGGCGCGCCGCTTTGGCGTCATCATCCAGCCGCAGCTCATCATGCTGCAAAAAACCCTGCTCAACATTGAAGGTCTTGGCCGCCAGCTCGACCCCGAACTCGATCTGTGGAAGACCGCGCGCCCCTTCCTCGAACGCTGGATGTCGGAGCAGGTCGGCTGGCGCAGTGTCGTCAAAAATGTCCGTGCAGAGCTGCCCTACTGGGGCAAGATGCTGCCGCAAATGCCGCGCCTGCTGCAGCAACAATTACAGAAAAACCACGACTTTCCACTCAACGACGAGCTGCAACTGCTGATTCACGAGCAGCGCAAACAGCACAGCTGGCTGCGCGTCATCGCGATTGCACTGATCGTGCTGATCCTGATGCAGATTTCACCTTACATCTCAGGCTGATGTTGCAGCGGGCCTGCGATTTGCTAGAATCCACCGCTGGGCTTGGTGTACGACAGTCTCTTTCCATTACGCTCTCGGGCCATGACGCACTCGGCTCAGGACGCAGCCGGTCATAGACAAAGGGCCCGCAACCGCCGGGATGCTGTCTGTCCTGAATGCTGATCATGCACCCTTAATAAAGGATTCATCGTGCTATTAGGCTTTGTCATTTTCTATCTGGTGCTTTCCATCGGTATCGGCGTCTACGCCGCCACCAAGGTCCATAATTCCCGCGATTACGTCACCGCCGGCCGCAGTCTGCCGCTGCCGATGGTGATCGCCATGGTATTCGCCACCTGGTTCGGCGCAGAAACCGTGCTTGGTATCCCCGCCACGTTTATCGACGAGGACATGGGCGGTCTCATTTCCGACCCGTTCGGCGCTTCGCTCTGCCTGATCCTGTTCGGTCTCTTCTTCGCCCGCCCGCTGTACCGCATGAACCTGCTGACCATCGGTGATTTCTACCGGCAGAAATACAACCGCTTCGTCGAGGTGATGGTCGCGATTGCTATCGCGTTGTCCTACCTCGGCTGGGTCGCCGCGCAGGTCACTGCCCTGGGCCTGGTCTTCAACGTGCTCTCCGACGGCATGATCACGCAGGCGCAGGGCGTCATGATCGGCGCCGCAGTCGTGCTCATCTACACACTGTATGGCGGCATGTGGTCGGTTGCGCTCACCACTTTCGTGCAGATGATCGTCATCGTCCTCGGTCTGCTGTGGATTACCTGGCTGGTTGCTGACATGACCGGCGGCGTGGCACCGGTCGTGGAACATGCCTATGCCGCAGGAAAATTCAATTTCTGGCCGGAATTGAACAGCATCGCCATGCTCGCATTCATTGCCGGGCTTTTAACCATGGGCTTCGGCTCCATTCCGCAACAGGATGTATTCCAGCGCGCCAATGCCTCGAAAAACGAAAATGTGGCAGCCTGGGGCTCGATTGCAGGCGGTATCGCCTATTTCCTGTTCGCCGCCATTCCGCTCTTTCTGGCGTATTCAGCGACTTTGATCGACCCGCAGAAGGTTGCCTCACTGCTGTCGAGCGGCGGGGCCGAATACATATTGCCCAATCTGGTAGTCGATCATATGCCCATGTACGCTCAGGTCATTTTCTACGGCGCCCTGCTGTCAGTTATCATGAGTACCGCTTCGGGCACCTTGCTGGCGCCTTCGGTGACGATTTCCGAGAACATCCTTAAAGGCATGTTCGGCCGCATGAGCGATGCGCATTTTCTGCGCATGATGCGTATCGTGGTGGTCGTGTTCGCCGTGGGTGTCACCCTCTATGCGCTTTGGGCCGTAGGCAAGGAAACCGGCATTCACCAGATGGTCGAAAACGCCTACAAGGTGACGCTGGTGATGGCTTTCACGCCGCTGGTCGCGGGCATTTACTGGAAACGTGCAAACGGCCAGGGTGCCGTATTTGCCATCATTCTTGGCCTGCTGACCTGGATACCGCTGGAAATTCTGGCGCCGGAAGGTGATATCCCGCCGCAGTTCGCCGGCTTCATCATGAGTGTTGCCGGCATGATCGCCGGCTCGTTGCTACCGACCATGGGCTGGCTCAAAAAGAAATAATCAACCGGGCCAGCGCTAGCCGCCGGGCTAGCGCTGGCAGCGCCGGCAGAAGAATGTCGAACGCTGCCCCAGCCTGACCGACTGCACCGGTGCGCCGCAAACCTTGCAGGGGGCGCCCGTGCGGCCATAAACAAAATATTCCTGCTGGAAATAACCGGGGTTGCCGTCTGCCCCGAAAAAGTCGCGCAAACTGCTGCCGCCCGCTTTCAACGCGTCATTCAGGGTTGCCTTGATTTCAGCAACCAGTCTGCGGCAGCGCGGTTTGCTCAATTTTCCTGCCGGCGTTTCAGGGTGTATGCCTGCGCGGAACAACGACTCGCTGGCGTAGATATTGCCCACGCCCACCACCAGATGGCTATCCATGATGACGTTCTTGACCGGTGCCGTTTTA
>JBEDHT010000230.1:0-5072 GCA_041174025.1 Pseudomonadota bacterium | reverse complement strand
CGGCCAGCAGAGCGCCAGCCAGGCAACCCCGAGCGAACACGCCGTCGCTTTTGCCTGAATTCCCCGCCTTCGCCTGAAACTTCCGCCTTTGCTTGCAACGGTCAGTTGGCAAGTTTATCCTTTCTGCTTCAGTCATCAATTACGGAAGACCCGATCATGAAAGGCGACAAGAAAGTCATTCAATACCTCAACAAGGCGCTCACGCTTGAACTGACCGCCATCAACCAGTATTTTCTGCATGCGCGCATGTACAAGAACTGGGGGCTGATGGCGCTGGGCAAAAAGGTCTATGAGGAATCCATCGAAGAAATGCGTCATGCCGACAAGCTGATCGAGCGCATTCTGTTTCTCGACGGTTTGCCCAACCTGCAGGATCTCAACAAGCTGCTGATCGGCGAAAACGTGCCCGAATGCATGAACTGCGATTTGCAGCTTGAAATCGGCGGCCGCGCCCATTACGTGGAAGCGATTGCGTATTGCGAATCGGTGCGGGATTACGTCTCGCGCGACATTCTTACCGGCATTCTGGACGACACCGAAGAACACATCGACTATCTTGAAACACAGCTGGGGCTGATCGAGCGTCTGGGCCTGCAGAATTACCAGCAGTCCGCCATGGGCGAAATGGAAAGTTGAGACCGGCCACCCGTATTCTCAAGGCGATGTTCATGCATCGCCTTTTTAATTTGCGGATGTCATGATCGTCCGCAGTTTTCCGCCGCTTGCCCGTAGCGATGCAAAGCTGCTGATACTCGGCTCGATGCCGGGCAAGGCTTCGCTTGCGGCGAACCGGTATTACGCCCATCCGCGCAACCTGTTCTGGCCCATCATCACCGAAACGTTCGGCGCAGACCCCGGCATGCCATACGAGAAGCGGACCGGCTTGCTGATCATGCAGCACATTGCCTTGTGGGATGTGTTGCAGGAGTGTTATCGCGAAAGCGCGCTGGATAGCGACATTGCAGCGGACTCCATCGTCGTCAACGATTTCCGCCGGTTCTTCGCCACACACCCGCGGATCGGCAAAATTCTGTTCAACGGCGCCAAGGCCGAGCAACTGTTCCGGCGCCACGTCTTGCCGTTATTGCCCGGCGTCACGCAACTCGCCATGATCCGCCTGCCGTCGACCAGTCCGGCCAATGCCGGCATCGCCATTGAGACGCGCAAAAGAAAATGGCGTAACGCCCTGACGGGCATTACGCCGGATTGATGCCTGTCATCACAGGCCCGTAGAAGCATCAGGCCCGCAAATGCGGACGACTCAGGAAAGCTTCTTCTTCAGCAGCTCGTTGACCTGGGCTGGGTTGGCCTTGCCACGGCTCGCCTTCATGCACTGACCGACCAGAGCGTTGAATGCCTTTTCCTTGCCGGCCCTGTATTCCTCGACCATCGCCGCGTTGGCGGCCAGCACCTCGTCGATGATGGCTTCGATGGCACCGCTGTCGGTGACCTGCTTCAGCCCCCTGGACTCGATAATGGCATCTGCCTCACCCTCGCCTGCCCACATGGCATCGAATACCTCGCGGGCGATCTTGTTGGAGATGGTGTTGTCGGCGATGCGCTTCAGCAGCCCGGCCAGCTGCACGGCCGGGACCGGCGAAGCGGAAATATCCTTGTCTTCTTCATTCAACTTGGCCGCCACGCTGCCCATCACCCAGTTGGCGGCCAGCTTGGCTTCGCCGCCGAATGCCGCCACAGTTGCCTCAAAATAAGCGGCTATCGCTCTGGATGAAGTCAGCGTTGACGCATCATAAGCCGAGAGCATGTACTCACTGACGAACCGTTCCTGCATGGCTTGCGGCAGCTCCGGCATGGTGGCCTTCACTGCAGCCTTGTCGGCTTCGCTGATCGCCAGCGGCAACAGGTCCGGATCTGGGAAATAGCGGTAATCGTTGGCTTCTTCCTTGCTGCGCATGGCGCGCGTCTCGCCGGTATCCGGGTTGAACAGCACGGTGGCCTGCTCGATCTTGCCGCCGTCTTCCAGCGTCTCGATCTGCCAGCGCGTCTCATATTCGATCGCCTGTTGCATGAACTTGAAGGAATTGAGATTCTTGATTTCGCGCCGCGTGCCGAGTTTTTCCGAGCCTTTTGGTCTGACCGATACGTTGACATCGCAGCGGAAGCTGCCTTCCTGCATGTTGCCGTCGCAGATGCCGATCCACTGCACCAGTTCGTGCAGCTTCCTGGCATAAGCTACCGCCTCTGCCGCCGAGCGCATGTCCGGCTCCGTGACGATTTCGAGCAAGGGCGTACCGGCGCGGTTAAGATCGATGCCGGACATGCCCTCGGCAGCGCCGTGCACCGACTTGCCTGCATCTTCTTCCAGATGGGCGCGGGTGATGCGGATGGTTTTTTCCGTATCGCCAACCTGTATCGTCAGGGCGCCCTTGCCGACCACCGGCAGCTCGTACTGGCTGATCTGGTAGCCTTTCGGCAGGTCAGGATAAAAGTAGTTCTTGCGCGCAAAAACCGATACCGGCGCAATCTCGGCATCCACTGCGAGGCCGAACCTGATCGCGCAATTCACCGCCTCCTTGTTCAGCACCGGCAATACGCCCGGCAACGCAATGCTGACCTCACAGGCCTGCGTGTTGGGCTCGGCACCATAAGTGGTCGAAGCACCCGAAAATATCTTTGATCTGGTCTGCAACTGCGCGTGCGTTTCCAGCCCGATGACAACTTCCCAATCCACCTTAAATACACTCCGGCATGAGCTGATGCCAATCCGTCACTTGCTGATACGCGTGGCCGGCATTCAGCATGCGCGCTTCGTCGAAATAATTGCCGATGACCTGCAAGCCGACCGGCAGCTGTTTGCCATCGACTTCGGCAAAGCCGGCCGGAATGCTCATGCCGGGCAAACCGGCGAGGTTGACGGCAATGGTGTAGATATCCTGCAGATACATGGCGACCGGATCATCCGCCTTTTCACCGGCCCTGAATGCAGTCGATGGTGCGGTGGGACCGAGAATGATGTCGCACTGACGGAACGCCTTGGCGAAATCCTCGGCAATCAGGCGGCGAATCTGCTGCGCCTTAAGGTAATAAGCGTCGTAGTAGCCCGCGCTCAGCACATAGGTACCGATCAGGATACGGCGCTTGACCTCGGCGCCGAAACCCTCGGCGCGGGTCTTGCAATACATGTCCATGAGGTCGTCGTATTGCGCTGCACGGTGACCGTAGCGGACGCCGTCATAACGCGAAAGATTGCTGGAAGCCTCGGCCGGGGCCAGCACGTAGTAAACCGGGATTGAAAGCTGCGTGTTGGGCAGGCTGATATCGACAATCTCGGCGCCGAGCTTGCGATATTCATCGATGGCCTGCTGCACGACCTTCGCCACCGAAGCATCCAGCCCCTCGGCGAAATACTCTTTCGGCAGGCCGACCCTGAGTCCAGCCAAGGGCTTTTCCCTGTCTTCGAACTGCTGCAGGTCCCGGGTGTAATCTTCCCGTTCGCGCTGCAGGCTGGTGGAATCGCGTTCGTCGAAGCCGGTCATCACATTCATCATCAGCGCCATATCCTCGCAGGACTTGGCCATCGGACCAGCCTGATCGAGCGATGAAGCAAAGGCAATCATGCCGTAACGCGACACCAGGCCATAGGTAGGTTTCAGGCCGGAGAGCCCGCAGAGGGAGGCGGGCTGGCGAATCGAACCGCCGGTATCGGTACCTGTTGCCGCCGCACACAAACGCGCTGCCACCGCTGCCGCACTGCCGCCGGAACTGCCCCCCGGCACGCGGGTTCTGTCCCAGGGGTTTTTGACGGCACCGAACCAGGAGGTTTCGTTGGAAGAGCCCATGGCGAACTCGTCCATGTTGGTCTTGCCCAGATTGACGGCACCGGCTGCATCGAAGCGCTCGATGATATCGGCATCATAGGGGCCGATGAAGTTTTCCAGCATGCGCGAGCCGCAGGTGGTACGCCAGCCCTTGGCGACAAAAATATCCTTCTGTGCGACCGGGATGCCGGTCAAGGCCCCGGCCTTGCCCCCGGCAATCAGGTGGTCTGCAGCGGCGGCCTGCGCCAGCGACTTTTCCGCATCGACAGTGATATAGGCGTTGATATCCGGATTCTGCAATTCAATCCGCTTGAGAAACTCCTGCGTCAGTTCGACGCTGGAAATCTGTTTGCCGGCAAGCATTGCCCCCAGCTGTTTGAGGCTGCTGTTGATCATGACACGCATGCCCTCCGGGTCAGGCCAGGTGAAATGGAGCGCAAGGCGCTGCTCCATGAGTAGCAGGACATGGTAATCGGACAGGCGCAAAACGGACGCGCAGACGAAACAGCGATTCGCCCGCGCTGACGGGTTATGGAAATAGGCATAGGATTATTCGATGACTTTAGGGACTAGATAAAGACCGTTCTCGACGGCCGGCGCAATTTTCTGGAATTCTTCCCGCTGGTTGGTTTTGGTCACCACATCGTCACGCAGCCGTTGCGTGACGTCCTGCGAATGCGACATCGGCGTGATGCCGGTTGTATCCACAGCCTGCATCTGCTCGATCAGACCTAGAATGCCGGAAAGTTTATGGAGTGTGGATTCAGCTTCGGATTCGCTGATTTCAATGCGTGCCAGATGGGCGATCCGCTTCACATCCGCAGTATTTAAAGACATGGTTGCACCCTGCTTGCAAATTTGATTGGTAATTTCATTTGAATCTTAATTTTCAATACGATATCGGGTATTATAGCCCGATTTAATGCGCTTCTTGCTGATTCACGCAGCTCGAATCCACAGCTTGAGTGCGTAGCGCAAATCAAAAGCAACCAACGGCAGGCACGGGAATAAAACAATGTTCGGCATTCTAAATAGTTATTTTTCAAACGATCTGGCCATCGACCTCGGTACAGCCAACACTCTGATTTACGTGCGCGGTAAGGGCGTGGTGCTGGATGAGCCCTCCGTCGTCGCCATCCGTCAGGAAGGCGGGCCGGCCGGCAAGAAGACCATTCTCGCCGTCGGACTCGAAGCCAAGCGCATGCTGGGCCGCGCCCCTGCCAACATCACCGCGATCCGCCCGATGAAAGACGGCGTGATCGCCGACTTCACCGTCACCGAGCAAATGCTCAA
>JBEDHT010000229.1:0-3268 GCA_041174025.1 Pseudomonadota bacterium | reverse complement strand
TCCAGGTATGCCTGGTTGATGCTGGTAATTTCCAGCTCGCCGCGCGCGCTGGGTTTGACCGAGCTTGCGATCTCGACCACCTGCTCGTCATAAAAATAAAGCCCGGTGACGGCATAGCGGCTTTTCGGTTGCTGCGGCTTTTCCTCAATACTGATCGCCTTGCGGTTACGGTCGAACTCCACCACGCCATAGCGCTCCGGGTCGTGAACGTGATAGGCGAACACGGTACCGCCTTCAGCCTGCCGGTTGGCGCTATCCAGCAGCTGAGAGAAGTCGTGTCCGTAAAAAATATTGTCCCCCAGCACCAGCGCAGATGGCGCATCGCCGATAAACGGCGCGCCGATGATGAAAGCCTGCGCCAAACCCTCAGGCCGTGGCTGTTCGGCATATTCGAGCCGTATGCCCCACTGACTGCCATCGCCCAGCAAACGCTGGAAACTCGGCAAGTCCTGTGGTGTGCTGATAACGAGAATTTCACGGATGCCCGCCAGCATCAGCGTGGTGAGAGGATAGTAGATCATCGGCTTGTCATACACCGGCAGCAATTGCTTGCTGATGGCGAGTGTCGCCGGATGCAGGCGGGTGCCGGCTCCGCCGGCAAGAATGATGCCTTTACGTGCTTTCATGTGTTTCACCTGCCTCGATAGTTTTCAGCATATCCATCACCCCTGTCCGCCAATCCGGCGCCTCAATGCCGAATGCAGCACGCAGTTTTCCGCCATCCAGCCTGGAATTGAGCGGCCGCCTTGCCGCAGTCGCAAATTCGCTGCTGCCGACCGCGCGGATATCGGCATCCCTGACCTTGACCGGCCATCCCATCGAGCGCGCCTGTGCGATGACGAATTTCGCGTAACCATGCCAACTGGTTTCACCGGCAGCAACGGCATGATACAAGCCGGCAAGCGCAGGCTGGCGTTCCAGCAGCGGCATCAAGGCCACAGTCAAATCTGCCAGCCATGCCGCACCCGTTGGCGCACCGGTCTGATCATCAACCACGGCCAGCGTATCACGCTCCTGCGCCAGTTTCAGCATGGTTTTGGCGAAATTGCTGCCGTGCGCGCCGTACACCCAGCTGGTTCTCAGAATCAGATGCCTGCTGCAGGCTGCCGCAACCCGTTGCTCGCCCTCCAGTTTGGTGCGGCCATAGACGTTGAGCGGCGCGGGCGTATCGGTCTCTTTCCATGGCCGCTCGCCGCTGCCGTCGAATACATAATCGGTCGAATAATGCACCAGCGATGCACCCAGCCGTTCTGCCTCCGCCGCCAGTATGCCCGGCGCTTCTGCGTTTATCGCATGAGCAAGTTCGGGCTCGCTTTCTGCCTTGTCTACGGCAGTATAGGCAGCCGCATTGATGATCCAGTCCGGCTGCACTGCACGCACAGTGCCGGCCAGTTGCTGCGGCCGGCTGAAATCGGCCGCATGTTCAGGGCTGTCGACATCCAGCGCGATGACTTGTCCGAGCGGCTGCAGGCTACGCTGCAATTCGCGGCCAAGCTGGCCGTTCTTGCCGAACAGGAGGATTTTTCTGGCAGCGCTCATCGGTTGCCGTAATTCATGTCCATCCAGTCGCGGTATGCGCCGGACTGCACCTGCGCCACCCAGGCAGGATTTTCAAGATACCAGATCACGGTCTTGCGTATACCGGTCTCAAAGGTTTCCTGCGGTTTCCAGCCGAGCTCCCGCGCGATCTTGCCTGCATCGATCGCGTAGCGCCTGTCATGCCCGGGCCGGTCTGCCACATGAGCGATCTGTTCCGCGTAACTTTTGCCATCCTGCCGGGGCCGCAGCACATCCAGCAGCTGGCAGATCAGGCGCACGATATCGATATTGGCTTTTTCATTCCAGCCGCCGACATTGTAGGTTTCGCCGCTACGGCCGTGCGCAAGCACCTGCCGGATCGCGCTGCAATGATCCTTGACGTAGAGCCAGTCGCGGATTTGCATGCCATCGCCATAGACCGGCAGCGGCTTGCCGGCCAGCGCATTGACGATCATCAGTGGAATCAGCTTTTCCGGAAAATGATAAGGGCCGTAATTGTTCGAACAGTTGGTGGTCAGCACCGGCAAGCCGTAGGTGTGGTGATAAGCCCTGACCAGATGGTCAGAGGCGGCCTTGGATGCCGCATAAGGGCTGTTGGGCGCATACGGATGAGTCTCGCTGAATGGCGGCGCATCGGCTTCGAGGGTGCCGTACACCTCGTCTGTGGAGACATGCAGAAAGCGGAAAGCCGCTTGATCCGTCCCGGCCAATTGCTGCCAGTAAGCGCGTGCCGCTTCGAGCAGCTTGAAAGTGCCGACAATGTTGGTCTCGACGAAAGCGTCCGGCCCGCTGATGGAGCGATCCACATGCGATTCGGCAGCAAAGTTCAGAATCGCTCTGGGCCGGTGCTGCTGCAGCAACGATGCCACCAGTGCCTGATCGCCTATATCGCCATGAACAAAGACATGACGCGGATCGTCCTGCAGGCCGGCAAGGTTCTGCAGGTTACCGGCATAGGTCAGCTTGTCGAGGTTGACGACCGGCTCATCGCCTTGCGCCAGCCAATCAATGACAAAATTCGAGCCGATGAAGCCCGCACCACCCGTGACCAGAATCAATTTGCCTCCCTTGCTTTTTTCTTGTTACCAATTTTCCGTGAAACCCTTGATTTCACGGCGCTGACGCTTGGTTGGGCGTCCCGTGCCGCGCTCCCGCTGCGCATGGTCTTTTTCGCGCGTGAGTGCCGCCTCTTCACGCATCATGCGGCTGGATTCCGTTTCTTCATACAGCAACACCGCTTCGGGCGCGCCTCTGCGTTGGTTGGAAAGTCCGCGCACGCGCACCTCGATCTCGAAATCCTTGGTACGGATATGAATCGAAGCGCCTATTTTAACTTCTTTGGCCGGCTTGGCGCGATCGCTGTCAACCCGCACCTTGCCACTTTCAACCGCCTCGGCGGCGAGACTGCGGGTCTTGAAAAAACGTGCCGCCCACAACCATTTATCCAGCCGGCATTTTTCGCCGCCATGCTTTTCTTCCGTTTTATGCTTTTCTGCCGTTTTATTTATGGTCGCCACGGGCCGTCGTCTCACTCATCCGGTTTGTTGCTGTCATGGATCTTGCGCAGGTTCTGCAACGCAGCCTGTACATGCCCCATGACGCTGTCAGTCGCATAATCACCGGACTCATCGGTTTCACCGGCCGCAAGTCCGGTCAGGAATGTCAGACCTTCAAGCACATGCCCGAAGGTGTATATATGAAATTTTCCTTCCTTCACCGCTGCCACGAC
>JBEDHT010000228.1:0-5113 GCA_041174025.1 Pseudomonadota bacterium | reverse complement strand
ACCCGCAAACGCCTATACCCGCCCGCCAGCCCCCGCATGATAAAATCTGCCTGAATTCAATCAGGAGCCACGCATGAAAATCGGTACCCCTTTAAGCCCCAATGCCACCCGCGTGATGTTGTTGGGCAGTGGAGAGTTGGGCAAGGAGGTCATCATCGCCCTGCAGCGTCTGGGGGTCGAAGTCATCGCGGTGGATCGCTATGCCAATGCGCCCGGTCATCAGGTCGCGCATCGCGCCCACGTCATCGACATGACCGACGATGCAGCCTTGCGTGCCTTGATTGCGGCAGAGCAGCCGCATCTGATCGTGCCCGAGATCGAGGCGCTCAACACCGCCACACTGGGCGAGATCGAGGCGCAGGGCATCGCGCAGGTCATTCCTACCGTCAAGGCCGTGCAGCTCACCATGAATCGCGAGGGCATACGCCGTCTGGCGGCGGAAACTTTAGGCTTGCCGACATCACCCTATGCCTTTGCCGACAGTCTTGCAGCCCTGCAAAAAGCCATCGACGACGGTATCGGCTACCCCTGTTTCATCAAACCGACCATGTCTTCTTCCGGCAAGGGGCAGTCGCGTATCACAAACGCATCGGAAGTCGCTGCCGCCTGGGATTACGCGGCCAGCGGCGGAAGGGTCAATCAGGGTGTGGTGATTGTCGAGGGGCAGATCGATTTCGATTATGAAATTACCTTGCTGACCGTGCGTGCGAAGAATGCCGCCGGCGACATTGAAACGCATTTCTGTGAGCCGATTGGCCACCTGCAACAAAAGGGCGATTACGTCGAAAGCTGGCAGCCGCAGCCGATGAACCCCCAGGCTTTGCTGCGCGCGCAACAGATTGCGAAATCGGTCACCGACAGTCTGGGCGGGCTTGGTCTGTTCGGGGTAGAGCTGTTCGTCAAAGGTGAGGCGGTCTGGTTTTCGGAGGTCAGCCCACGGCCGCATGATACCGGCATGGTCACCATGGCGAGCCAGCGCTTCAGTGAGTTCGACCTCCACGCCCGTGCCATTCTCGGCTTGCCGGTCAACGTCAGTCTCAACCGGCCGGCAGCCAGCGCAGTGATCTACGGCGGTGCCGACACAGACCGGCTGGCTTATGAAAATCTGGAACAGGCACTGGCGGTACCCGAGTCGGACCTGCGGCTTTTCGGCAAACCGCAGTCATTCAGCCGCCGCCGCATGGGTGTCGCGCTTGCAGCCGGTGATGATGTCGAGCAGGCCCGTGCCCGCGCGAAGCTGGCAGCCGGCCTGGTCAAGCCGGTAGTGGAACAGGCCTGATAGAGCCAACATGGCGGCAGAGGCGCAATAGTAAAAAGCAAAGTGATTAAAACATAGCGGGACAGGTAGCGGAGTGAGTCAGGTGAATAGTGCAGAGAACCAGGGCGGCCAGCATGACAATCAGCCGGCCACTTTTTTTCAGATGCTGGGCGGGGCCGAAAAAATCAGGGATATCGTCGAGCGTTTTTACGACATCATGGACAGCGACCCGCGTGCAGCCGGCATACGCGCCATGCACGCGCAGGACCTCACCGAAGCGCGTGAGAAACTCTTCATGTTTCTCACCGGCTGGACCGGCGGGCCGCAACTCTACATCGAACGTTACGGCCACCCGCAATTGCGTGCCAGGCACCTGCCTTTTCCGGTGGATGAATCGGCGCGCGACCAATGGATGTATTGCATGATCAAGTCGTTACATGAGAACGGCGTGGAAGAGCCGGTACTGACCCGGCTCGCCAACGTGCTATACGAACTAGCCGATTTCATGCGAAACCGGGCGGGCTAAGCCTGTAAGGCTATCAATCAAAGAGAACAGCCCCCATTTGACACAATTTTGATGTCATTCAGAAACTGTAACGCTATTCAGCACGGGCTCTGCATGGGTCATAGGCAAAAAAAGAGCCTCGATCAGGAGGCTCTTGCTACATGCTGCACTGTTAAGCGCGCTTGTATTTTTCTTCAGGAATCCTGTCGTCTCAAGCCGCCGAGCAGTGCGGCGACCGGGGCTTTGGAGCGGCCGGAGGCCGGACGGTTGGCGGGTGGTCTGACGGTTGCAGTGCCGGACGGTTCGTAGGGTTTGTCGAACCAGGGGTCGCTGCTTTTCTTTTTCGGCAGGCTGCGTGCCGGTTGGCTCATCGATTCACCGCGCGTGCTGTTGCGCTCTTCGCGTTTTTCGCGCGGTTGTGCTTCACGGCCAGAGCGGCTAGCGGTAATGCCCGGCAACTTGTCGATCTGCCGTTTGATCAGCTTCTCGATTTCTGACAGGTATTTTTCTTCTTCCGGCGATACCAGCGAGATTGCAGTGCCTGATGCACCGGCACGGCCGGTACGGCCGATTCTGTGCACGTAATCTTCCGGTGCCGACGGTATTTCGTAGTTGATCACCATCGGCAACTGGTCGATATCGAGGCCGCGCGCGGCGACATCGGTGGCGATCAGCACGGCCACCTTGCCCTGCTTGAAGGCATCCAGCGCTTCCATGCGTTCTTTCTGGCTTTTGTCGCCGTGAATCGCATCGGCCAGCAGGCCTTCACGTTGCAGTTGTTTGGCTAGGCGGCTGGCAGTCAGCTTGGTTTTGGTAAACACAATGACTTGAGAAGCGTCGCTGCCGCGCAGAATGTCGGTGAGTTGGGCGTGCTTGTTGGCTTGCTCGACCAGATAGACTTTTTGCGTAACGTTTTCGGCAGTTGCGTTGCTGCGTGCTACTTCGATCAGCGTCGGGTTGTGCAGGAAAGCCTCGGAAAGCTTCTTGATTTCATTGGAGAAAGTCGCCGAGAACATGAGGTTCTGACGCTGTTTTGGCAGCAGCGCCAGAATCCGCTTGAGGTCCGGCATGAAACCCATATCCAGCATGCGGTCGGCTTCATCCAGAATCAGCATTTGCACCTGGCCCAGTTGCAGCGTGCGCTGCTCGACATGATCGAGCAGGCGGCCCGGTGTTGCCACCAGAATTTCCACGCCGCGCATCAGGCTCGGTGTTTGCGTTTTGATATCGACACCGCCGAACACGACCAACGAACGCAGATTGGTGTACTTGGCGTAGGCCTTCACACTTTCCTCGACCTGAATCGCCAGTTCACGCGTTGGCGTCAGAATCAGGGCACGTATGGGATGGCGCGCCGGTGAGGCGCTGTTGCTGGCAAGCGGCAATATTTTTTGCAGCAAAGGTAACGCAAATGCTGCGGTCTTGCCGGTGCCGGTCTGCGCTCCGGCCATCAGGTCGCCGCCGGCCAGGGCAAGCGGAATCGCCTGCGCCTGGATCGGCGTCGGTTTGGTGTAGCCGGACTCACTCAGCGCCTTGAGTATTTCAGGCGCCAGTCCCAATGATTCGAACGTGGTCTGTGCTTGAGTCACTTCGTTCCCTGTAGTTGCCGTCATCATTTATGCGAAGGTGCGCGGGCGACGGGCGCCTTCGGTACGTTTCTTGTCGGAGAAGTTGCCACGGCCGGCATCCTGACGCTGGCCGTTACCGGCCGGCTTGCGGTCGCCGAAACTCTGGCGTGGCTGCGCGCTGCGGTTGTCGCCGCTGCGGAAACCGGAGGCGTTGCTGCTGCGGCCCTTGTAGCCGCCGCCAGGCTTCTTGCCAGAACGCGGGCGGTCGTTCGGACCATCGGTTCTCGGCGCCGGACGCTTGGGTTCAAAACCGGCGATCACGGTGGCTTCCATGCGTTGGCCGGTGAACTGTTCGATCTTGCGCACCTGGTAGCGGTCGGCGTGCGATGCGAATGAAACGGCGATACCGGTCTTGCCGGCGCGGCCGGTACGGCCGATACGGTGGACGTAATCTTCGGCGAATTTCGGCAGATCGTAGTTGATGACATGCGTGATGCCGGCAACGTCGATGCCGCGTGCTGCGACGTCAGTAGCGACCAGAACACGTACATCGCCGTGGCGCAGTTTGGTCAGGGTGCGGTTGCGCGCGCCCTGGGTCATGTCGCCATGCAGGGCTGCGGTCTTGTGACCGGCAGCGTAAAGGTCTTCGGCCAGCAGGTCGGCATGACGTTTGGTCGATGTGAAGACGATGGCCTGATTGACGTCGGCGTCGATCAGCAGGTGTTCCAGCAGCTTGTTCTTGTGGTTCATGTCGTCCACGAAGTGCAGGCGTTGCTCGATGTTGGCGTGTTTTTCCTTTTGTGCGGCAACCTGGATGGTCTTCGGGTTGCGCAGGATCTGGCGCGCGATATTGCCGATGTTGCCGTCCAGCGTGGCCGAGAACAGCAATGTCTGGCGTTCTGCCGGCAGTGCGTTGCAGATGCGTTCGACATCGGGCATGAAACCCATGTCCAGCATGCGGTCGGCTTCGTCCAGAATCAGCATCTGCAGGCGCGACATGTCGATGCGGCCGCGTTCCATGTGATCCAGCAGACGGCCGGGCGTGGCGACCAGAATATCCAGCGGTTGGCTCAGCAGCTTGTTCTGCAACGGGTAGGGCATGCCGCCGACGATACTGACGGTACGGGCGCGGATGAATTTGCCGTATTTGCGTGCAGCTTCGTTGACCTGAGCCGCCAGTTCGCGTGTCGGTGTCAGCACCAAAATGCGCGGGCCGCGGCTTCTGGATGGGTGTGGGGTTGCCAGCAGATTCAATGCGGGCAAGGTGAATGCGGCGGTTTTGCCGGTACCGGTCTGGGCCGAGGCCATCAGGTCGTGGCCGGCCAGGACTTCAGGAATCGCCTGCGCCTGGATCGGGGTTGGGGTCGCATAGCCGGCTTCTTCCAAAGCGCGGAGAATGGACGGATGCAAATTGAGCTGTTCAAAACTGGTGTTATCTGATGACACGAAGTATTCCCTTAAAAAAATGAATATCCAGCTGTTTCAAGGCTGAAAGGGCGCAGGCAAACGCATGGCTGTTGCAGGCTCAAATCGAGCATGGCAACAAAAGCGCGTACCAAATGAATGTATTCAGTATTCTTACCGGCGCACGGGCATAGCCACTAACCGGTAACAAATACAAGAGAGCCGCAAAATGACATCGGGCTTCGAGAGGCTAGGGCGATGAATCATCGATCAGTGAAGATCGAATCTGCCGCGCAGT
The DNA here is from genome assembly GCA_041174025.1 of Pseudomonadota bacterium. GTDB lineage: Bacteria > Pseudomonadota > Gammaproteobacteria > Burkholderiales > Methylophilaceae > UBA6140. Next base: position 80 of record JBEDHT010000228.1, on the reverse strand, counting down.
ATACGCATTGATGCCGATTTGTCAAAGGATTTATCGAAATGTTTTAATTACTTATGTGTTAGAATCGCGCCCTTTCAATC
>JBEDHT010000227.1:0-3001 GCA_041174025.1 Pseudomonadota bacterium | reverse complement strand
TGACCGACCCGCACCGCAACATCACGCCGCAGGCAAAAAAACGGCTGGACGCGATCCAGCTGCTGGAAGACCTCGGCGCCGGTTTCCACCTCGCCATGCACGACCTGGAAATCCGCGGTGCTGGCGAACTGCTGGGCGACAGCCAGAGCGGCGAGATGCAGGAGATCGGTTTCAGCCTCTATTCCGACATGCTCAACCATGCCGTCAAGCAGCTCAAGGCCGGCAAGGAGCCGGACATCTCGGCCCCGCTCGGCGTCACCACCGAGATCAACCTGCACACCCCGGCACTGCTGCCGAACGACTACTGCCCCGACGTGCACGAGCGCCTGGTGCTATACAAGCGCCTCGCCAACTGCACCAACGACGATGAACTCGATACCCTGCAGGAAGAACTGATCGACCGCTTCGGCCTGCTGCCGGAACAGGGCGAAGCCCTGATGGCCTGCCATCGTCTGCGCGTGGCCGCCAAACCGATGGACATTCTCAAGATCGACGCCAGCGACAGCGCCATTCAACTGCAATTCAACCCGCGTGCCGACCTCGACCCGACCAAGCTCATCAACCTGCTGCAGCGCGACCGCCGCTGTCGCATGAACGGGCCGGACAAGCTAAGAGTGACGGTACAACTGCACGACATCCATCACCGCGCAGATTTCGTCAAAGTCTTGCTGAAAGAATTGAGATAACCGGGCGTCGAAGTAAAAGACCGTAGCGGCGCACCTGCGGTCAGCGAACATGCACTTGCGGTTGGCTTCAATGCAACAAGGAAGCGCCAACAAGTAAGCCCGTCATTCCGGGGCCGCCAGAGGCGGAACCCGGAATCCAGTAACTCACTGAAACATCTGGATTCCGGATAACTGCTCCGCAGCTTCCGGAATGACTAGGGTGATTGCTTCAGGTTTTCACTGGACGACATCCATCACCGTGCAGATTTCGTCAAAGTCTTGCTGAAAGAATTGAGATAACCGGGCGTTGAAGTAAAAGACCGTAGCGGCGCGGGCTCAGACGTGGTGCTGGGCAAATATGAAATCAAGCATGAAAGCCAGCAGGGCCAGCAGCGAAACAGCCGTCAGCAGGCAAAGCACTGTCAGCCAGACCATGCGCTTGCGGTTGGCTTCAATGCGGCTGACCAGCTGCGCGTTCTGGTCGGCAAGCGTACTGATCAACCCGGATGAAGCCAGCATCTGCCGATGCAACTCCTGATTGGATTTTTCCAGCACGGCAATACGTTGTTGCAGCGCCTGCAACGCATCGCCCTCAGCGGCTTCCGCCGACACATCCACCACCTCGCGCTCATCTGCGGAAGACTTCGCAGCCACCGTGCCCCAGAACTTCTTCGCGCCCTCAACCACCTTGGGCGCGTTGTCGATCACCTGTCCCCAGGGGACTGCCTTTAATACTGAAAACCATCCTATCGCCATCAATTTTCCCCAATAAAGTGCTGATTTGTGCGTCATAGCGACAAAACCGAAAAAATCAGTGTTTGCCCATACACTCAAAATGCGCGTTTACCCAACGCAAGAAACCCATGCCAGCCAAGCAATTAGATGTGCTTTTTTGCAGATTATATTTGTAAAAGCGCTGAAGAAATTGGCGAACGGGATGAAGTGCAAGGCGCACGGAACACAGTAGCCGAGATAGTATGCAACATACAGCGAGGCTATGAGTACCGCGCAACGCAGCAATGCGCCCGTACAGCCATTTATTCAGCGTTTTCTTCAGCTTAACGATATGATAAGAATTACTAATCGCTCACATATTGCAAGCCCATGTGGAATGCATTAATTTTGTTTCATCGTAAATAACAACACGTCAAACGGTTTATTTAATTGGAGGAAACAAGCAATGACTTCACAAAACATCAAGGACTGGGGCATGCCGGGCAAGGCAGCCCGAAGCAGCAAACGCAGCACTTCCACACAATGGATTCAGACCTCGAACCCATACGCACGTTTACAGACTTTATCCGCTTTCAAAAGCTGGTATTTCCAGCAACAGAAAAACAGCCAATAACCGGTTTGCATGCTCTGCCAGTGGTCATGGCAGAGCATGATTTTTCAGTAAGCTTTCCTCAGTTTCACAGCTACGCCGGCTTGACAGTCCGATATCAGAAAAGTCTGACCAGCCTTCCCACACTCAAAAAGAAAATCGCCGTGATCACCGGCAACCCTTCAGCCTTGAACAACCTTGCATAGCCCTGCAGTTGCGCGCGGTGAGTTTCGGCCTGCTGATGCAGAAGCGCTGCGCCGACATCGGGCGCAAACTGCGTCGATTTGTAGTCGATAATCCAGCGCTCGCCGTCCTCGACAAAGGTCAGGTCGAGACGTTGCGTTATGGTGCCGTCGTCTTCAATGGTGCTGATGGGCAGTTCGGCGCTGGCACTTGCTCTGGGCTTTAACAACCAGCGGCCGTCTTCACTTTGCAGGGTGGTCTTGAGCATGGCGATAGTGCGCTCGGCAGCAGCGTCCAGCGCGCCGGTTTTCACGCCTTGCCGTTGCAGCCATTTCAGCATGGCGGGCTTCAGTTCTGCGATGCGGCTGTGCGGCCATGCCGCAAGGCCTTGTCGAGCGATGAATTCGAGATAGCGATGGGCGAGGATGCCGATGATGTTGTCGATGTTTTCACCGTTGTCTTTGCCTGCGTCTTTGCCGGCTTCTTGTGTCGGCGTGCCGTTGCACGGCATGGCAGCGATCTTTTGCGGGCGCCGGGCGAGCACGGCGGGCACGCCCGGTTCGGCCAGCCGTACCAGTTTGGGTACGAAACCGGCAATGCCCGCAATGGTTTGTGCCGCTTGAGTATCTGCTTGAGTGCCCGCTTCAATGTTCGGTGGCATGGCGGTAACGCCGGATTCACCGGCAGCAGCAAATTCTGCATCAACATGCGGCCAGAGCAATTCGAGAAAGCTGCCTTTGGGCACTTTCAGTTCGCCCTTGTCGTCACGTCCGGCAACCCCCAGCAAGTGAAGGCAGCGCTCGGCGCGGGTGGCGGCCACATAGAGCAC
>JBEDHT010000226.1:0-3015 GCA_041174025.1 Pseudomonadota bacterium | reverse complement strand
ATTGCGCGCTTGTCCATCACATCCAGCGCTGCCGTGTGTATATTGGCGACGCCCTTGAATTTATCCAGCAAAGCGGGGTTGACATCGGTAGCCCAGACGGTTGCGCCCTCTTTTGCCATGGCAACTGCGCTTGCGTAACCTATCCCTTGCCCAGCCGCTGTGATCAGCGCGGTCTTTCCGTTCAAACGCATGTTTTGTCCTTGTTCTTGTCTGCGTTGGCGGCAGGCGATATGCGTGCCCGCCGCCATCCGATGTGGCCTCTGCGATCAGGATTTTCCTGAAGATTGCGTTGCGTTAATCAGATAGTTCTGAATCCTTGCCTCGACCACCGAGTACCACTGGTTCTGCTGGATCTGGAAGCGACGATAGTGGTCATAGATTTTCTTGAATGCCGGATTCTTCTCGGCCTCAGCATCCATAACCTCTCTTGCGGCCTTCAGACACGCATCCATGACGGGCTGCGGGAAGGCACGCAGTTTGACGCCACGTTTGAGCAGACGTGCCAGTGCTTGCGGATTGCGCACATCGTAATTGGCCTGCACGTGCACATTCGCCTCGTAAGAGGCTGCGGTGATCGCTGCCTTGTAAATCGGCGGCAAGCCCTCCCAAAGCTTGGTGCCAATGATAATGGAGAGGTGTGAACCAGTTTCCCACCATCCAGGGGAGTAGTAATAAGGTGCAACCCGGTCGAAGCCGAGTTTTTCATCGTCATACGGACCAACGAATTCTGCAGCATCGATCGTCCCTTTCTCAAGCGCGGGATAGATGTCGCCCGGTGCAATTTGCTGCGGTACCACGCCTAGCTTTTGCAGGATGCGTCCGGCAAAGCCGCCGACACGCATTTTCAGGCCTGACAGGTCTTCAACGCTCTTGATCTCTTTGCGGAACCAGCCACCCATCTGGCCGCCTGTATTCCCGGCAGGGAAATCAACGATACCGTACGACTTGAAGAATTCCTGGTAGAGCTCGCGGCCGCCGCCGGCGTCATACCAGGCCATCTGCTGGCGCGAACTGAGACCAAAGGGACCGCAGGTATGGAAGGTGAATGCGGGATCTTTGCCAAAGTAGAAGTAGAGCGCGGTGTGTCCCATTTCTACCGTGCCGTTTTGCACCGCATCCAGCACCTGAAGACCGGGAACCAATTCTCCCGCCGGGAAGGTGCGGATCGTGAATTTGCCGCCGGTCAGCTCGCCGACCCGTTTGGCAAAGAATTCGACGCCGCCATATAACGTGTCAATCGATTTCGGGAAACTGGATGCTAGGCGCCAGTTCAGGGTGGGCATATCAGCGGCCATCGTGGGTGCGGCGATTGCCGCCGCCGCTGCGCCGCCGGCGGCCTGGATGAATTTGCGTCTTTCCATGCTTGTCTCCTTTGTTTTTATCGGGGGTATGGAACAACCTGTGAGGGTCTGAGGTGTATTTTATTCGAGCAGGGTCTTCAGCACGGCGGCATCGTCCAGCTCATCGTAACCGCGCGCCAGTGTCGCAGTGAATATGTCCAGCGCATGCCGGGCCATCGGCATATCGACTTTTGCGGATTCTGCCATGTCCAGCCCCAATGCGACGTCCTTGGTCAAAATGTATGCATAGGCGCGTGGTGCGTAGTCGTCCGTAATTGCACGGGTCAGGCGATCTTCCAGCATCATCGATTGCCCGCTCGAGGCGCTCATCAGCGACACCAGTGTGTGTGGATCCAGCCCCATCTTCATACCCAGCGCTACCGCTGATGAAGAAGCGATCAGGTTCATGCCAGCCACCAGATTGTTGACGAGTTTGTAGCGCGCACCATCACCGATGCGCTCGCCAAGACGGAACAGGCGACTGGAGATGTCACTGAGCAGGACCTCGTACCGAGCGATGACCTTTGCATCGCCGGCGAGCATCAGGCTCATTGTGCCATTGCGCGCGCGAACCGGGCCGCCTGATACTGGACCGTCGAGGACATCAAAACCCGCCGCTTTCAGCTTCTGGGCAATCGTTTCCGTGTCTTCTGGCGCGATGGTGGGGCATAGCAGTATGGTCTTGCCGGCGCCACTCGCAGTTACGATGCCGTGATCACCAAACAGTACCTCGGTGGTTTGCTTCGCATTGACGACCATGACAATGATGAAATCCGCCTGCTCGGCGATAGCCGCAGGGCTGGAACACACGGTGAGTCCACTATGACGGGCAAGGGTCTCGATTTCGGAGCGGATGTCCCGGATGGCGACTTGATAGCCTTTGTCCTGAAGGTTGAGCGCAATGGCCATACCCATGGAGCCTGCGCCGATGACGCCGATGTTTTTGTTATTGTTCATCGTTATTGTTTTTGTCTTTTTGGGGTGGTGTCTGATCGACCGCATTCAGCGGATGATCGGAGTCACGGGTTGCGCGCGGCACAGCGACCGAACCCCGTGGCACCGCAAGTATACGGGTGCCACGGCTGCTTTGGCCGTAAGCGGCTTGAGAAAAACGAGATTTGCCGGCTGGCCGACGGTGATATCAGCGCCAGGGGTGGTAATGCCGGTGGTGGTGCCCGCCCCAGCCACCGCCATAGCCCCACTGAAACGATATGTTGGGCTGTCCGTAGTAGACCGGAGGCGCGTAATACACCGGTGGATAAGCTACCGGATAAGCGGAAGTCACCACGACCGGCGGGCTGATTACGGTAGAGGAAACGGAGGGAGGGGAGACCACCGCTGCAGGCGCCGCGACACTGCTGGGGTGATGCGAAGCGGAACATAAGGCCCGGGATCGTTCGGCAGCTGAATGCTGTATTGCTTGCCAGCATATTCATAGACTACGTTGTAAGCAGTGATCCGGTTCTCATAAGCGAGCTGCTGCGTACAGTGGTTTACCGTTTGGTAGACCGGGGCAGGCGCAGACTCCGCGCTGTCACCCGCGATGGCGCCGCCGATCACGCCGACGGCCGTGGCCAGCGCGCGGCCCGATCCGCCACCAATCTGGCTGCCTATGGCGCCACCAGCGATTGCACCGATCAGTGCGCCCGCCCCCGACTTGGGCGCGGCAGTAATG
>JBEDHT010000225.1:0-3772 GCA_041174025.1 Pseudomonadota bacterium | reverse complement strand
CGGCATAGCCGCCAACCCCGAACAGGTGCGGCAAGTAATCATTGGCTTCCCGGTCTATGGTCACGCAAAACGGGCGCAGGCCGAGCTTGCGTGCCTGCAGCAACGCCACCCGCGTATCTTCGATGCCGTAGCGGCCTTCATAATGATCCAGATCGTTGGGTTTGCCGTCGGTCAGCAATAACAACAAACGCTGCTGATTCTGCTGCTTCATCATCAAAGCCGTGGCGTGGCGTATCGCCGCCCCCATGCGGGTATAGTAGCCGGGCTTGATTGCGGCAATACGGCCGCGGGCCTTGTTGTCATAAGGCTCGTCGAAGGCCTTCAGATTGTGAAAGCGCACATGCCCGCGCTTCAGGGATGAAAAACCATAGAGCGCGAAACGGTCGCCGGTGGCCGAGAGTGCTTCGGAAAACAGATAAAGACTGTCGCGAATGACGTCAATCACGCGCGCATGATCGGATGCATAGGCATCCGTTGAGAGGGAAAGATCCGCCAGCAACAGACAGGCGAGATCGCGCTGGCGATTGGTCTGGGCGCAGTAAAAGCCGCGGTCGGCGACAGTGTCCTTGAGATTGCGGTCAGCCTCGAATCTGACCCATTGATCAAGATCGAGATCGCTGCCGTCATGCTGCCCCTTCAGCCACGTGCGGACCGGCACCAGCGCCTGAAACTGGCTGCGTAAACGGCGCGCCGTTCTGCGCAAATGCTGCGGCAATTCACCGGACTCATGCGCACGCGTCAGAAATTCCTGCAAACGGCAATAATCCGCCTGCATCACCTGCTTGCGAAAATCCCATTCGGGCAAGGAAACCCCCTCGCCCAGCAAAGCATCGTCTTCGCCGGCAGACGGCAGATCAAGGTCAAAACGCAATCTGGAAGAACTGGCCTTGTCATCACGCGCCACTGTCAGCTTTTCCATATCCTCGGCGGCAAGCAGCGCAGCGCCGGTATCGTCATCGTCGTCCTGTGGACGGTTGATCTTGATGTATTCGCTCCACGAAAAAAGGCTCTCGGCCCTGAACATCATGAGGAATCCATCTTTGCCGTCAGGCATTTCAGTGCGTTCTGCCCTGAATTTGCGGCGGCTTTCCGGCGTATCCACCCGGTCGGACTGCTCGCGTTCCGGCGCTCCATCACCCTGAACCGGCTGCGTTTCTGTCACCACTGGCGGCGCCGGATGCGGCCACATGTGTACCGGCTGGAACGGCTTGCGCGCGGCCGGCAGTAGCGCGACACTGCCGGGCTGTTGCAGTGCCTGACGAATCGCCGATTCCTGCAGGGCTTCATCTTCCGGCAGTTGCTGCAGGGATGGCCGGGTAGCAAGCACGGCCGAAACCAGGCGCTGATATCTGGCCAGCAAACCGGGAAACCGGTTCAGCACTGCCTGCGTGGCGACCTGATTGCGGACTATCCATGGCAGGCTGTTATCGGTTTCGACTGCAGAGAGTGCGATCAGCCAAAGATACAGATCGCGATTCATGCTTTTTTCCGGGAACATGTCGATCGATTCCGGCAGGCGCAAAGTCTCGCCGTCGCGCCATGCCAGCTCGATTTTATCGCCGCTTCCGGCGATTCTTTCCAGCAAGCGCCGGCGCGCGCCATGCCTTGTGGCTGGCGCTATGGTCAGATTAAGGCCGGCATCGCCGCCCATTGCGCGAAAAAATATGGCCGCCATTCTGGAGATTTCGACAAACCGCACCGCTGCCTCCGGATAGCGCCGGCTGGCGATGCGCGTGACCGCCTTGTGCCACAAACCACCGATAAATTCTTCCATCTACGATCTCACCGCGACACCGTTTGCAGACTTGCCGGGCGATGGCTGCGATCGCGCGCAGACTTGTCCAGCGCGGATAAACCCTGACTCCACTCCAGCAAGGACCCTTGCGGATTGCCGGCCTGTGCATCGGCACAGGCACTGATGCAGCTGGCGCACTGCGTGCAGGAAAACATGTGGCGCTTGATGGTGCGCGGCTTCAGGCGCATCGGGCAGGCGTTGTCGCAGGCATTGGTGCAGTCGAGACAGGCATTGGCTCGCTGACGGTCAAATGTCACCACCAGAGCGCGCGGGTTGGCCATCCAGGCCAGGCTTTGAAACAGCCCGACAGCGCAGCCGAAACGACAGAACAGGTGGCGCGCCAATGTGAATTCGAGGAAAAAGACCACGGTCGCGGCGCTGATGAAGATGGTCTGATTGCGCGTCAATGTGCCGTGCCACAGATTGCCGTAAATCTCTGCCGGTGCGATCAGGTAAGTCAGCAACGCCACCGCCCAGGTCAACGCGAAAATCAGGGCGAGCGGCACGAAGACGAGCAGCCAGGCACGATTGCGTTTGACCGCAACGGCGCCCTTGTCCTGTTCCGGCAGCGGCTCACTGTCCCACAGGCTGTGTTTGCCGATCGCGCGACGCAACAGCCGGTTCAGGGTTTCAACAATGGAGAAATGCGGACAAAGCCAGCCGCAATAAAAGCGGCCGAATTTCAGCGATAGCAGAATCAGCGCGGCGGCAATCGCGGCCAACGGCAGAAATGCCCGCACAAAAATATTCCAGACCGCCTGCGCGGTCGTAATTTCTCCGGCAGCCAGCGCGTCCAGCCCCAGTGTCCAGCCGGCACCGAAAATGATGAAATGGCCCAGATCGAGGTCCAGTCTGAACAGATCGAACACGGGCGTCATGATGAATAAAATGAAGAATGCTCCCTGAAACAGGCGCCGGCGTGTCTGCAAATCAGTCATCGCAACGTCTGCCAATCAAGGGATAAACAAAGCGCTGTGAGGCGGTAGCCTTGGCCAGCCCGGCCATGCCGATCAGGATCAGCGCGGTGTGCACGCTGAAGAAATACAGGATCAGGGTAACTATCGTGGCTGGCGAGCGGTAGCCGCCAAGTATGAGGATGACCGCATTGAGCACGACCAGCAGCACGCCGGCCCACAGACTGCCGCTGATGGCCTGACGCAAATGGCAGCGCGCCAGCGCGGAAGCTTGCGCCACTCCGGAAAGATGCAGGCAGACCAGCAGGAAAAAACCGATGACCGGCAACACCGTCAGATTCGCCAGATAGAGGCTTTCGGCAAGGATTGCCGCGCGCTTGCCCTGCTCAGCGGCCGAAGGTCGCATCGACCACCTCGGTCAAGGCAACGGCCGTCTCGGGATCGTCCGTCAGCGTTTCCACCATGGTCGTCCGACAGGCCAGCAAGGGATCGCAGCCGTCCTTGATCAGCTTGGCGGCGTACACCAGCAGTCTGGTGCTGGCGACTTCTTCAAGATCATGATCGCGCAGCGCCCGGAATGCGCCGGCAATCGAAACCAGACGTTTTGCCGTCATCGCATCAATGCCGGTTTCGCCGGTCAGTATGCGTTCTTCCTGTTCCGCCGGCGGAAAGTCGAATGACATGGAAACAAAGCGCTGGCGCGTCGAAGGCTTCATGCCCTTGAGGAAATTCTGGTAGCCGGGATTATAGGAAACCACCAGCATGAAAGACGGCGCAGCTTGCAACAACTCACCGGTGCGGTCGATCGGCAGAATGCGGCGATCATCCGCCAAAGGGTGCAGCACGACCGTGGTGTCCTTGCGCGCTTCGACCACTTCATCCAGATAACAGATACCGCCTTCGCGCACTGCGCGCGTGAGCGGCCCGTCGCTCCAGATGGTTTCGCCATCACCGATCAGGTGACGGCCGACCAGATCGCTGGCGGTCAGATCGTCATGACAGGCCACCGTATACAACGGTAGTTTCAACCTGGCGGCCATGTGCATGACGAAGCGGGTTTTGC
>JBEDHT010000224.1:0-3585 GCA_041174025.1 Pseudomonadota bacterium | reverse complement strand
GTCCGGGATGTCGACCTGTTGTTTTTTCAATATGGCCACGGCACTTTCGATGCTGCGCCCCGTCGCGATACCGAATGCAAGCTGGCCGCGGTGCATTTTCAGCCAGTGGTTAAGCTTTTTCAGTGCCTGGCGGTCGCCGACCAGCGTGTTGTCGATATCGCTGATCAGCGCCATGTTGACCAGCGGCATGAAGGATTTTTCCGCGCTCCGGATAATGGCATGCTGACGCCGCAGCCGTTTCTTGTCACGGCGCAACAGGCGGCGGACTTCCTTCATGTATTTCTCCACATGCGCAGCCCAGCTGTAATGACGCCAGACCCCGACCAGACCGCTATTGGCGCACTGACGCCAGCGTTTTCTGTCCTGCAGCATGGCGAGCAGGGCTGTAGCGATGGATGCACTTTCCAGGGTATTGGCCAGCAGGCCGTTGCGGCAATTGCCGACGATGTCGCGCGGGCCGCCATCATCAGGCGCCACGAAAGGCAATCCACTGGCGGCTGCCTCTATCAGGGTGAGGCCGAACGGCTCGGTGAAGGCCGGGTTGACGAAGACACCGCGGCGTCGCGCTGCCAGCCGGTAAAGCTCCGGCACGTCGTCTTGCGAAACATGTTTGGGCAGTGCCACCTTGCCCCACAGATCGTAACGGTCGATGTCGAACAGGAGATCAGTCATGACTTTCTGTTCAGAATCTTCCAGCTCGCGCACATCTTCACGGGTACCGGCAACAATGACCAGATTGGCGGCTTGCTGCAGTTCCGGGCTTTGGCCGTAGGCGGCAACCAGCCCCTTGATGTTCTTGCGCGCGTCGGGCCGGCTGATCGAAAAAATCATCGGTTTATCCGGTTCGGCCAGATAGCGGTCCACCAGTTTCAGCGCATGCAGCTCGCGGCGCCCGCGTAAGGGCGGCGAGAAGCGCGATGTGTCGGTGCCGGGCGGGATCACGCGAAAACGCGTGTGGTTGAAGTTGTTGTACAGCCCGTATTGCAGGTCGATTTCCTGCTGCGTGCTGGTGATGATGAGCGAGGCGTGTTTGACCACTTCTTCTTCTGCGGCGATACGGCGTTCGAAGTTGAACTGTTTTTCCAGCGCCTGCGGTTTGCGGCCGCTTGCCAGCATGCGTTCGAGCTTCGGGCGGCCGAGAGAATGGCCGGTATGCACCTGCGGAATGCCGAGCAGCAGCGACAATTGCTGGCCGACATAACCGGCATCGGCGTAGTGCGTATGGATGAGGTCCGGCAGGCGGCCTTGCTGACGCAGGAAATGCAGGCATTGATCGACTGCCTGATTGAGATGCGGCCATAGCAGTTCCTTGCGCAGATAGCGCTTGGGTCCGCAGGGCAGACGCACGATACGTGCGCCGCCACCCAGGTCTTCCTCGGGCCGGGCGTAGTCGAGACTGATGCCGGGGTCTTCGATCAGGCGCGTGAGCAGATCGACTCGCTCTACTTCGCGATGCTGCGCCAGTGCACGTGAAAGCTCGACCACATAGGTGGTCTGGCCGCCGGTGTCGGCGTCCCGGCCCAGCTCCATGTCGCGGCCGCGGATCAGTCCGTGCATGCTGATCATCAGGATATACACCGGGTTTTCGCTTTTTTGCGCTGTTGTATATTTCATGACTGCCACTCCTGCCTGAACGGGACGTAGAACTCATGATCCTCCGGCGCGCCGCCCCGCACTCCGCACAATGCTGCAGCGAAATGGTTGGCGCGTTCCAGTGTCAGTGCCGGTGGCCATTCATGCAGCAGGCCGATGATGAAAACGGCTGCGAATGCATCACCGGCGCCGACCGTGTCTACCAGACTGGTCGCCGCGCTCACAGGTCCGGTGCGGAGAAATTCGCCGCTGGTGTCCAGCAGCCATGCGCCTTGTTCGCCGCAGGTGACCAACAGCTTTTCAAGCGCGAACTGTTTTTGCAGCGCCAAAGCGGTTGCTAGCGGTGTTTTTTCATCGATTCTGAAAAAATGCGCGACTATTTCCAGTTCATCTTCATTCATCTTGACGATGTCGGCGCGCTGCAGTGAGCGCCTGATCGTATGTTTGTTGTACCAGGGGCTGCGCAGATTGATGTCGAGGAACTTGGGGCAGTGGCTATCGGCAATGAACTGATCGAGTGCCAGTCTCGACTCCATGTTTCTTTGTGCCAGGGTGCCGAAATAGGCCAGCGCGGGTTTCAGCGACATCGTCATCATGTGCGTCATGCCGGCATGAATATGGTCATAGGCCTGATCGGGCAGGATTTCAAAACGGTGATTGCCCTGTTCGATATGCACCTGTACCTGACCGGTGGGAAACACCGGGTCGCATTGTATGCCGCTGGTGTCCATGCCGAGACGCAGCATTTCGCGCAGGAGATCCTCACGCAATGCGTCGTTGCCGGTACGGCTGATCATGACCGGATGCAGGTCGAAAGCCTGCAGGTGCCGCGCGACATTGAAAGGTGCGCCGCCCAGCACGCTCTGGTCGGGAAAGATGTCAGCCAGCACTTCACCGAACAGCGCGACGGTTTTCCTGCCTTGTCGTCTGGACTGGATTTCGTCAGGGGTCAACGTTTCTCCTTTATGGCTTAACCAGGGGTGCGGCTTTTGCCGCTCGCCTGATGCGGTTAAAGGGTGCTGAGTTAAATGTCAGCCAGGGGTTTCATCGCGTCTGCTTCATTCTTCAGCTTGATTTTGCCGATGAGTGTTTGCAGGCTTTGTTGCAGCTGTTGCATTTCTTCGAGGTCGAGCGCGTCGAGCGCATCACGCAGAATGCCGCGCGGCGATGGCGGTGCTTTCAATACCAGGGACGAGCCTTCTTCAGTCAGATAAAGCCGCACCACACGTTGGTCGATGTCTTCGCGTTTTTTTGCGATCAATGCCCGTTTTGAAAGCTTCTCGATCAGATTGCTGGCGGTCGACTGATGAATCGACAGCTTGGCAGCGAGCTCGGTGACCTTGAGGCCGGGCGCCCTGTGCAGCTCCCACAGCACCCACAGCTGCGAACTGCTGATACCGCATTGCGCTTCGATTTCGCCCAGATGGGCCTTGACCGAGCTGAAAATGATGCGGAATTTTTTCAACGCATCGGTAGCGAGTCGGTCGTGCAGATCATCTGGAACCAGCAGGGCGGCAGGTGGGGTATGCGTATTCATGGTTGCGGTATTATGGCATCAATAATACATTTATACAAATATAGTTTGCGCAAATGTATTTCTGTGTTTTGCTGCAGGAATGGTTCTACGGAAGTGGAATTGAGATTAAAAACAATTCGCCACAGAGGACACAGCGTTCACAGAGAAAACCAAAAAACTGGAGCAAGCCTGTTGCCTTCTATCTGGAGTCGTAAGTAATGCTTTTACGCTGTGGCCTCTGTGATCTCTGTGGCTGAATTCATACTTTTGCGCGTGCTTCAGTACTGGTAAAGCAGCTCTTTTGAGATGCTGCCATAGCCGGCCTGGGTCAGTAGTGCGCGCTCGATATAGCGGCTGATGCGCGCCCTGAAGGCCGGCAGTACGTCCGCTTCGATGAAGACATGCGGGTATTTGCCGGCAAGCCAGGCATAAAGACTGATGTCCTGACTCAGCTCTTCCGCTTCTTCGAGGTGGCG
>JBEDHT010000223.1:0-15524 GCA_041174025.1 Pseudomonadota bacterium | reverse complement strand
GCGGCAACTGTACCGTGTCCCTCATGCTCATGGCGTTAGGCGGTCTGTTCCGTGCCAATCTGGTTGAGTGGGCAACTTCGATGACCTATCAGGCAGCCTCCGGCGCAGGCGCGCAGAACATGCGTGAATTGCTGAAACAGATGGGTGAGGCGCACCGCGTCGCCAGTGACCTGTTGTCGGATCCGGCTTCAGCCATACTCGATATCGACCGCGAAGTTGCCGGTACGCTGCGCGATGAACGTTTCCCCACAGCGCACTTCGGTGTGCCGCTGGCCGGCAGCCTGATTCCATGGATTGACAAAGACCTCGGCAACGGCCAGAGCAAGGAGGAGTGGAAAGGCGGCGCGGAAACCAACAAGATACTGGGCCTGCAGAACAACCCGATTCCGATTGACGGTCTCTGTGTCCGTATCGGTGCCATGCGCTGCCATTCGCAGGCGATGACCATCAAGCTGAGAAAGAATGTCCCGCTCGACGAAATCAACGCCTTGCTCGCCGCAGCCAACGACTGGGTCAGGGTGATCCCTAACGAGCGCGATGCGACCATGCGGCAACTCACCCCAGCTGCGGTCACCGGCACCTTGAGTGTGCCGGTCGGCCGTTTGCGCAAGATGAGCATGGGAGATGACTACCTCGCCGCGTTCACGGTAGGGGATCAGTTGTTGTGGGGCGCGGCAGAGCCTTTACGCCGCATGCTGAGGATATTGATCGAACGATAAAAGACCAGAACCCTTTACCGATCACTGTATTTTGATAAGGATAACTCGCAAATATAATGTGAGGTGTGAGCTTGCATGTCTAACTATTTGATGTTAGTTTAATAAAGCGACTATAAAGTTTGATAAGGGTAGGGTGTGCACAAGTCTAAATTCAAGCAAATTGCATTGGCGGTATGCTTTGCATTTTTACCACTGTCAGCCCACTCAGCAGGTTTGGGAAAGTTAACTGTCATTTCCGGCCTGGGCGAACCCTTAAGCGCTGAAATCGATCTTGTTTCAACAACACCCGACGAACTCTCCTCCCTTACTGCCAGCATCGCCCCCTACGAAGCCTATGCCATTCAGGGCATAGAGCGTACATCCATCCATAACGCGATCAAGATTGAAGTCGTCGGCAAGCCTGACGGCGGTGCAAAACTCAAGCTGAGCACCCATCAGCCGGTGGAGGACCCTTTTCTCGACATGCTGATTCAGGTTGATTGGGCAACCGGTCGATTGCTGCGTGAATACACGGTGTTGCTCGATCCTCCCGGTTATCGCGACCCGCAACCCTCCATCGTGACAGCACCGGTAACACGTATTGAACCGGCGCCACTGCAAGAATCCCGCCCGCCGACGCAAGCTACGCGGCCGGTTGTGAAGCAGACTCCGCTTCCTGTGGCAGAGTCGCAGGCGGAAAAAACCATTACGACCAGACCGGGTGACACCCTTAACAAGATTGCACGGGAAATGCAGGTAGAGGGCTACAGTCTTGATCAAATGCTGGTCGGCATTTACCGCGCCAACCAACAGGCATTCACTGCAGAAAACATGCACCGCTTGAAGGTTGGCCAGATTATCAAGGCACCTTCCGCCACTGAGCTATCCGCCATCACGCAACGCGAAGCACGCGAGGAAATCCGCGTGCAGACAGCAGACTGGAATGCGTACCGCAACAGGCTGGCTGAACTTGTGGCAGAATCTGCGCCTGCAACAGAGACTGCCGGTGACGGGGCGGCCTCCGGAAAGCTCAAGGCAGCTGCCGAAGATAAATCTGCGCCCGCCGTCAGCGGTCCCAAGGATGTCGTAAAGCTTTCGAAAAGCGAGGCTGAGGCGGCAGGCCAGGCCAGTGAAGTGAAGGCATTGCAGGACAAACTGAATGCCATGCAGGAAGAAAATACCGCGCGCGAAAAAAGCGTGCGCGAGGCGGACGAGCGTGCCGTCATGCTGGAGAAGCAAGTGGCCGACCTGCAGGCTTTATTGACCATCAAGAATCAGATGATGGCGGATTTGCAGCAGAATGCGACAGGTACTGATGCGCCAACTGCTCCGGCAGAAGCGCAAGTGGAACTGCCCGCAGCGCAGGAGGCAAAGCCTGCTGTACCTGCTACTGAAGAGAAACCCAAACCTGCTGCCAAAAAGAAACCTGTACGTAATTTTGAGCCGGTCGAAGAACCCGGCTTGCTGGATAGCCTGACGCACAACATGCCGGTTCTTGCACTGGCAGGCGGTGCACTTGTGCTATTGGGTGGCGGCTGGCTCTACCTGCGTAACCGCCGCAAGAAGAATCTCGACAGTTTCGAACGTGGCATCCTTACTGCCGGCGGCCTGCGAGCCAACACCGTGTTCGGCAACACTAAAGGCGGCAGGGTGGAGACGGGAGACACATCCTTTCTTACTGATTTTTCGCAAAGTTCGAGCGGCATGATTGATACGCACGATGTCGATCCGATTGCCGAAGCTGAAGTTTATATGGCCTATGGCCGCGATTCGCAGGCTGAAGAAATACTCAACGATGCGATCAAGAAAGACCCCAAGCGCTACGAGCTGCACCTCAAGCTGCTGGAAATTTTTGCCGGACGACGCGATACCTCGGCGTTTGAAGCAGTAGCGGGCGAACTCTATTCGACACTTGGCGCAGAAGACCCGGTTTGGCTCAAGGTGGTTGAAATGGGCAGCAGGCTGGAGCCAACCAACCCCTTGTATGATTTGAGTAAATCGCAAAACCCGGCGCAATATGTGCCATCCGCAGCCGTTGCGGCTGAGACAGCTGAGACGATGACGGCAACCGGGCCTGAAACGGAAAATCCAGTAGCGGTAATCGAAACCAGCGCAGCTGAAACCGAGGTCACTGAATCAAGCGATGCTGATAAGGATCAGCTGGATAGCGCACTTGAGTTTTCGCTGGATGGACTGGAGAAGGAAGCTGGACTGGAGAAAGAAGCCGGGCCGGAAACCGCGGCGGCCGATTCTGCCTCTTTAGTGACTGCCGAACCGCAAGAAGATACCTCGCTTGATTTTGAGCTGGATGTCGATACAAGCAATGCATTGCCAAAAAATCAGGCGCCAAAAAATACGGAATCTGCCGATGAAGCATTGATGCTGCCTGAATTGGAGCCAATTGCGCCGTTACCAATCACGCCATTGAATGAAACGACAGCAGAATCCGGGCTTGCGCTTGAGAGCAGCCTTCCTGAGCTGGAGCTTCCCGGTACCGATCTCGACGCAGGACAATCTGCTGCAAATGCTGCTCGAGACACCGATGTTGCAGGCCTGTCCGAAGATAGGGATGCCAGTATTGTTGCCGAGTTCGAACCCGACCTGCAGCAGGGTGAGCAACTGGCTGTAGAGCATGACATTTCGGATATCGACCTGAGCCTTGATTCGTTGGCCAATGAAACGGCGAAGCTGAAAGCACTGCAGGAACAGACGGAGGAAAATGCAGCAGATGCGCACGAGGAAAATCCGCAACCAGCCGGACTGGAGCTGGATTTGTCCGGTATCAGTCTTGAGCTCGATAACGAGGAGTCCGAAGCCGAAACGATAGAGATCAAAACGCCGGAGGCCGAAGCCGATGAAGTCGATACCAAACTCGATCTGGTGACGGCCTATCTCGACATGGGCGATCACGAAGGCGCACGCGAACTGATTGATGAAGTCATGAAGGAGGGCAGTGAAAAGCAGCGCGAACGTGCGCAGGCTTTATCGAGCCGCCTGGCATGATGCAATTGTGTTTTAATGAAACCGGGCGACATGCCCGGTTTTTTGTTGAATGAATCAGCCCTGATGCATCCTTCTGCCCGCATTCTGCTATTGCTGATACTCGCGCTCATGGTCTATGGCCTCACACAGGCGGCGCTTCAGCTTTTTTTTGTCAGCATGATGCTGATCCTGCTGGCCAGCGATCTGATGCATCTGAAGCCAGCCGGCGCTGTTCCTTGCATCAAGCGGTTTCCTGCAATTCGTGAGTTTCTTGGATTATTGAAGCGGGTTCGCTACATTATTCTCGTCATGTTGCTGGTGTATGCCTATAACACGCCGGGTGAGTATGTTTCCGGCTGGATTTTCTCCCTCGCTCCCACATATGAGGGCGTACATGCGGGGATTGAGCAGGCGTTACGGCTGGCGCTGATTATGGCGGCGCTTGCCTGGCTGTTGACGACCACGGATCGCGACCAGATGATTGCCGGCCTTTACTGGCTGGCGAAGCCATTCAGCTTTATGGGCTTTCAGCCCGAACGTTTTGCCGTCAGGCTGTGGCTGACCTTGCATTATGTGGAGCACCGTGAAACGTCGCCCGATAGTGGCTCGATCCGGCAGCTGCTGCAGATCGAGCATCTCCTGCAGCCGGATGCCAGCGCTCCGGAGAATATCGTGCTGCAACGGCCAGCAGTGAAAACATCGGATGTTGTCGCGGTTGCTGCTATGGCAGCGTTGGGAGGCTATATCTTATGCGTATAGCACTTGCATGCGTATAGCGCTCGGGCTCGAATATGACGGCCGCGGTTTTTGCGGCTGGCAAAGCCAGCCTTGCGGTTGCGGTGTACAGGACAAACTGCAAGCTGCTCTGGCGGTGCTGGCAGGGCATGAGGTCAGCGTGATTGCGGCCGGACGAACGGATGCCGGTGTGCATGCGCTCTCTCAGGTCGTGCATTTCGATACTGCCACCCTGCGGCCGCTGACGGCTTGGGTGAGGGGTGTCAACGCACACCTGCCGCAAGATGTCAGGGTGCTGTGGGCAAGCCATGTGGATGACGACTTTCATGCGCGTTTTTCCGCATTTGAACGCAGCTATCAGTATTTTCTGATCAACCAGCCTGTAGCGCCTGCCATCATGGCCGGCAAGGCGGGCTGGTTTCACGCGCCGCTTGATCTGGCAGCCATGCAACAAGCAGTATCCTATCTGCTTGGCGAACATGATTTCAGCGCATTTCGTGCAGCCGAATGCCAGGCGAAGTCGCCGGTCAAAACCATGCATGACGTCGCAGTACAAGGTTGTGAAGGCAGGATTCTGTTCAGCTTTCGCGCCAACGCATTTTTGCACCATCAGGTGCGCAACATGGTTGGCGCACTGGTCTATGTGGGCAAAGGCAGCTTTGCGCCGGAGTTCATTCGAGACCTGATCGACAGCAAGGATCGCAGGCGCGCGCCGCCGACATTTTCACCGGATGGACTTTATCTCACCGGCGTAGGCTATGAGACCAAATGGCAGCTGCCCTACACCACACGCGAGTTGTCGGCAATTTTTCTCTGATTCGCTACGCATATATGCGGGCCTGCTTTAAGATAACGACTGTTCATTTCCAGTGAGGGCGTGCATTGCGAACCCGAGTCAAAATCTGTGGCATTACCCGAATCGAAGATGCGAAAGCGGCTATCGAGGGTGGATGCGATGCAATCGGTCTGGTGTTTTATCCGCCCAGTCCCCGGCATGTGAGTCTGGAACAGGCGGCGGCGATTGTTGCGAGCATACCGCCATTCGTCAGCGTGGTCGGCCTGTTCGTCGATGCAGAAGCAGAACAGATCAGAACGGTTCTGCAACATGTGCGGCTGGACTTGCTTCAGTTTCACGGCAATGAGACGCCGGAGCAATGTAATGCCTATGGCGTGCCCTACATGAAGGCTGTTCGCGTCAAAGCGGGGACAAATTTGCTACAATATGCGGAACAGTTCAAACAGGCCCAGGCCTTGCTGCTGGACGCGTACATCGAAGGTGTTCCCGGCGGCACAGGTCAGATATTCGACTGGAATATCATTCCCCGATCGTTGCCCTTGCCCGTGGTGCTGGCTGGCGGTTTGACGGCGGAAAATGTGACGGCGGCAATAAGACAGGTTCAGCCCTACGCAGTAGACGTCAGCGGTGGTGTTGAGATTAACAAAGGTATCAAGGATGCAGCCAAAATTGCTGCATTCATGCGAGGAGTCAGTCATGCAAGTTTATGATATGCCGGATGAGCGTGGACATTTCGGTCCATACGGCGGTATTTTTGTGGCGGAAACACTGATCGAGGCGCTCGAAGAGTTGCGTGTCATGTATGAGCGCTATCGCCATGATCCGGAATTCCTTGCTGAATTTGCCTACGATCTCAAGCATTTCGTCGGCCGTCCAAGCCCGATTTATCACGCCGAACGCCTGTCTGACAAAATCGGCGGCGCCCGCATTTATTTCAAGCGCGAAGACCTCAATCACACCGGCGCACACAAGGTCAACAACACTGTCGGTCAGGCACTACTGGCCAAACGCATGGGCAAGCCCCGCGTCATCGCCGAGACCGGTGCCGGTCAGCATGGTGTCGCAACTGCAACCATCGCTGCCCGCCTCGGGCTGGAATGTGTCGTCTATATGGGCTCGGAAGACGTCAAGCGCCAGGCCCCCAACGTTTACCGCATGAAGCTGCTGGGCGCCACCGTGGTGCCGGTCGAATCCGGTTCCAAAACCCTGAAAGATGCGCTGAACGAAGCCATGCGTGACTGGGTCACCAATGTGGCCGACACTTTTTACATTATCGGCACTGTGGCCGGCCCGCATCCTTATCCGATGATGGTGCGTGATTTTCAGTCCGTGATCGGGGTGGAGGCCAAACAGCAGATGCAGGAAATGATCGGCCGCCAGCCGGACGCCGTGATCGCCTGCGTGGGTGGCGGCTCCAACGCAATGGGCATTTTTTATCCCTATATCAACGAAAAGCAAGTGCGCCTGATCGGCGTCGAGGCAGCTGGTTACGGCATTGAAACCGGCAAGCATGCAGCGCCGCTGACAGCCAACAGCCCGGTCGGCGTTTTGCACGGCAACCGCACTTATCTGATGCAGGACAGGGACGGACAGATCATCGAAACACACTCTGTCTCTGCCGGTCTCGATTATCCCGGTGTCGGTCCGGAGCACGCCTGGCTCAAGGATACGCATCGCGCCGAATATGTCGCCATTACCGACGAAGAGGCGATGCACGCTTTCCACACCATGTGTCGCACCGAGGGCATTATCCCGGCGCTGGAAACCAGCCACGCCATTGCCCACGCCATGAAAATGGCTGCTGAAATGACACCTGACCAAGTGCTGCTGGTCAATCTGTCCGGCCGCGGCGACAAGGACATGAACACGGTGGCCAGACTGTCCGGCATCCAGCTTTAACCCAACCTATCCACTCAAGATTCAGAAACGATATCCATGTCTCGTATCCAATCGGTTTTTGCCAAGCTGGCGCAACAACACAAAAAAGCATTGATTCCTTACATCACGGCAGGCGACCCGCACCCAAGGCATACCGTCGAACTGATGCACGCGCTGGTAAAAAGCGGAGCCGACATGCTTGAGCTCGGGGTTCCTTTCTCCGACCCCATGGCTGACGGCCCGGTAATTCAGCGAGCCAGTGAGCGTGCCTTGGTGCATCACGTCGGTCTGGCTGCCGTGCTCGATATGGTGGCGGAGTTCCGCAAACAGGACACGGCTACGCCTGTCATCCTCATGGGCTATGCCAATCCGGTCGAAGCCATGGGCATCGAGACCTTTGTCGAACGCGCGAAAGCTGCTGACGTCGATGGCGTGTTGACGGTTGATTACCCGCCCGAAGAATGCACCGATTTTGTCGCGCTGCTCAAGCGCCATGACATAGACCCGATTTTTCTGCTCTCGCCGACGACCGAACAAGCCCGGATTGATACCATCGTCAATCAGGCCAGCGGTTTCGTTTACTACGTATCACTCAAGGGCGTGACCGGCTCGCAGAACCTCGATATCGGCCAGGTTACCGACCGTCTTGCCGATATCCGTACCAAGACCAGTCTGCCGATCGGCGTCGGTTTTGGCGTCAGAGACGCGGAAACCGCAAAACAGGTAGCCAGCATTGCCGATGCAATCGTTGTCGGTAGCCGTATGGTGCAGGAAGTGGAAAAGTCCTCCGAGCAGGATCTGCTTGGCAATATCGCCGCATTGACGCACGAATTGCGCGTTGCGATCGACTCCAACTAGACGAGGAAGCAAACATGAGCTGGTTGCAAAAATTACTCCCGCCAAAAATCAACCGGGCCCAGGGCGCCGGTAAAAAGACCGTACCGGAAGGCCTCTGGAGCAAGTGTCCGGCCTGCGATGCGGTACTTTATCGCAGCGATCTGGAAAGCAACGCCGAGGTCTGTCCGAAATGCGGCCATCATCATCGTATCTCGGCCAGAAGAAGGCTGGATCTGATACTGGATGCCGATGGCCGTTTTGAAATCGGCGCCGAGGTTCAGCCAGTTGACCCGCTCAAATTCAAGGATACCAAACGCTACGCCGATCGCCTGAAGTCGACACAGGCTGAACTGGGCGAGAAGGATTCGCTGATTGTCATGCAGGGCAGCATCAAAACCATTCCTGCTGTTGTGGCTGCCTTCGAATTCAAATTCATGGGCGGTTCCATGGGCTCGGTCATGGGTGAGCGCTTTGTGCGCGGCGTCCATACTTGCATCGAGCACAAGATGCCGTTCGTCTGTATCTCGGCCAGTGGCGGCGCACGCATGCAGGAGGGGCTGTTTTCGCTGATGCAGATGGCCAAGACCAGTGCGGCGTTGACACAACTGAGCGAGGCCGGACTGCCTTTCATTTCTGTTCTGACCGACCCGACCATGGGCGGGGTCTCTGCCAGTTTTGCCATGCTGGGGGATGTCATTATCGCCGAGCCCAATGCGCTGATCGGTTTTGCCGGTCCGCGTGTGATTGAACAGACCGTGCGCGAAACGCTGCCCGAAGGCTTCCAGCGCGCAGAATTTCTGCTTGAGCATGGGGCGATCGACATGATTGTTGACCGGCGTCAGATGCGTGACAAGCTCGCAACGCTGATCTCCGGCTTGCAGCGCAAACCAGCGGTTGCCTGATATCGAGCGTTAATCGAGTGAAGCCTACAACATCCCTGCCAACCGATCTGGCAGGCTGGCTTCAGTATGTTGAGGCCTTGCATCCAAAATCGATCTCCATGGGGCTCGATCGCGTGCTGGAAGTCAAGCAGCGACTCGGGCTGTCTCCAGAGTTTCCGTTGATCGTCGTTGGTGGTACCAATGGCAAGGGCTCCACCTGCGCCATGCTGGAAAGCATCTATCATCAGGCCGGTTACAAGGTCGCCTGCTACACCTCGCCGCATTTGTTGCGCTACAACGAACGTGTCAGGGTCGACACCGTGGAAATCTCCGATCAGGCCTTGATTGAAGCTTTCAAGGCTGTTGAAACGGCACGTGGCGGGACGCAACTGACTTATTTCGAGTTCGGCACGCTGGCGGCCGTCTGGTGTTTCATACAGCAGCGGGTTGACCTTGCCATTCTGGAAGTGGGTCTGGGCGGCAGGCTAGACGCAGTCAATGTCTTCGAACCGGACTGCACGGTCATCACTGCGGTGGATATCGATCACATCGAATTTCTCGGCGACAGCCGCGAAAGCATAGGGTTTGAAAAGGCCGGCATTTTCCGTTGCGGGGTCGCCGCCGTCTGCGGTGATGTTGAGCCTCCCGCATCGCTTGTCCGGCATGCACAAAAGATAGGGGCCGATCTCCGGTTGATCGGCCGAGATTTCGATCTGCACAAAAAAGACAACGCCTGGGATTACTCAGGCGCTGCAAGTCTTGAAGGGCTGCCTTTGCCTGCGCTTACCGGCGATTTTCAGCTGATCAATGCCGCCAGCGCACTGGCAGCAATCGAAGCCATGCAGCACAAGCTGCCGGTCTCGCGTCAGCATATCGTTTCCGGTTTGGGTCATGTGCGCCTTGCCGGCCGTTTTCAGCGTGTGGCCGGTAACCCGGACATCATTCTCGATGTGACGCATAATCCGCACGCTGCCGTTGCACTCGCGCAGAATCTGCGACAGCAGCCAATAAAAGGCAGAACGCTCGCGGTTTTTGCCATGCTGGCCGACAAGGATGTGGCCGGCGTGGCCGCTGCGGTCGCCGGAGAAATAGATCAATGGTATCTCTCGACTGTCGACCATGTGCGTGCTGCCAGCGTGCCGCAGTTGCTCGAAGCATTCGGACGGGCAGAGGTTCAAGCAGAAACGCAATCATTCGATCATCTTGCCGACGCGCTGAGGCAAGCCTGTCTGGACGCAGGCAGAAATGATAGAATAATCATATTCGGCTCATTTTTCACGGTGGCTGAAGTCATGCGGGTTCTGCCTGCGCTTACACTCAATATTTCATCTTGATTGGCATGTTTAATGCCGCTGGAGCGATCATCAATGCAGTCGGATGAGCAGGAATTACAGTTCAAAAAAAGAGCACGCAGACGGCTGGTCGGTGCAATTGCGCTGGTTCTTTTGATGGTCACCATACTGCCTATGGTGCTTGACGATCGTTCGGCCACTTTGCCTCAGAACGAAATCGCAATCTCCATTCCAGGTCAGGATGACGAAGACTTTACGTCCAGCGTCACCCCGGTCATTTCCGAATCAAATACTTCTGAAGAAACTGCTAGCGTCAGCGAATCTCACGAACTGCAGGGGCTTACTGAACGCGATGCTGAATTGCGCGCTGAAGCAGATGCGGCTGCGATTGCGGCTGCCAGCCAGATGCCGGTGGCGCAATCGCCAGCGGTACAGCCTGCCACGGTACAGTCTCAGGAAGCACCGAACACCCCGACATATTCGGTTCAGATCGGTGTTTTTTCCGATGCCGGCAACGTCAAGCAACTGGTTGAAAAGTTGAAGGGTATAGGCATCGCCTCCAGTACGGAAAAAATACAAACGGCACAGGGCGAAAAAATACGGTTACGGGCCGGGCCTTTTGCCAGCAGGGCGCTTGCGGATGATGCGCTTGCCGATATCAAGGACGCCGGTTTGTCCGGCATGATCATTACCAATAAGTAACGCATGACCGGATTTGATTATGTCGTCCTCGGTATCGTCGGGCTCTCGGTTCTGCTGAGCATCATGCGCGGCTTCGTGCGCGAGATTCTGGCGCTGGCCAGTTGGGTTATTGCATTTATTGTCGCCCGTTTGTATGCGACGGATTTGATACCACTGTTGCCGGAAGCGATTCCAAATGATGCGCTCAAGATGCTTGCTGCGTTCCTGATTGTATTTTTGACGACATTGCTGCTTTGCAGCCTGTTGGCAATCGCGCTTTCGCAGCTATTCAAGAAAGCCGGACTGGGTTTTCTCGATCGTGGTCTCGGTGCTGTTTTCGGCGCATTGCGCGGGGTTCTGGTGGTTTGCCTGCTGGTGCTGCTGGCAGGATTTACCGCCTTGCCGAAGGAGCCGCTGTGGCGTAATGCGATGTTCGCCGCCCCGCTTGAAGCTCTGGTGGTTATGCTGCTGCCCTGGATGCCGGATGATATTGCAAAGCATGTCAAATACGACTAAATTGAGTTGCTCAGCCGACTCGATCTTGTAAAGAATTTTATTTATTGGATGTTTGATTAATGTGCGGAATCATCGGAGTCGTCAGTAAAAACCCTGTTAACCAGTTGCTCTACGATGGGCTGCTGGTGCTTCAGCATCGCGGCCAGGATGCAGCAGGCATCGTGACCTGCGACGGCAATACCTTTTACATGCACAAAAGCAACGGTCTGGTGCAGGACGTTTTTCAGACCCGCCACATGCGCAGTCTGGTCGGCAACGCCGGTATCGCACATGTGCGTTATCCGACAGCAGGTTCTTCATCTGCGGCCGAGGCGCAACCTTTCTACGTCAACTCACCCTTCGGCATCGTACTCGGACACAACGGCAACCTGACCAATTCCGCGCAACTCAAGCAGGAAATGTTCAGGCAGGACCTGCGTCATATCAATACCAGCTCCGATTCCGAGGTCTTGCTCAATGTGCTTGCGCATGAAATCGAGCGCAGCGCGCATAACGCCGTTCTGAATACGGACATGGTGTTCGAAGCGGTTGCCGGTGTGCACAAACGCTGCAAAGGCGCTTATGGCGTGGTGGCCATGATTGCCAATTTCGGCCTGCTGGCCTTCCGTGATCCGCACGGCATTCGTCCTCTTGTTATCGGCAAGAACGAGACCGAACAGGGCACCGAGTATGTCGTTGCCTCAGAGAGCGTCGCGCTCGACGTGTTGGGCTTTACACTGATGCGCGATGTCGAACCGGGTGAGGCGATTTTCATCGACATGGACGGCAATTTCTTCTCGCGCCAATGTGCGGATAACGCCAAGCTGACGCCCTGTATTTTCGAATACGTTTATCTTGCCCGTCCCGACTCCGTCATCGATGGCGTGTCTGTCTACCAGACCCGCCTGCACATCGGCGAGAGTCTTGCAGAAAAAATTCATCGTGAATGGAAGGACCTGCACATCGACGTCGTCATTCCAATTCCCGATACCAGCCGTCCAAGCGCCTTGCAACTGGCCAACGCGCTTAATCTGACTTATCGCGAAGGCTTCATCAAGAACCGCTACATCGGCCGTACCTTCATCATGCCGGGCCAGGCCTTGCGCAAAAAATCCGTGCGCCAGAAACTCAATCCGATCGGTATGGAATTCAAGGGCAAGAATGTGCTGCTGGTGGATGATTCCATCGTGCGCGGCACCACTTCCCAGCAGATCGTGCAGATGGCGAGAGATGCCGGCGCCAACAAGGTATTCTTTGCTTCCGCTGCGCCGCCGGTGCGTTTCCCCAATGTTTACGGTATCGACATGCCGACCCGCAACGAACTGCTGGCAACCGGCCGTACCGATGAGGAAATCTGCCGCGAGATCGGTGCGGATGCATTGATCTATCAGGACCTTGATGCGCTGATCAAGTCGGTGCAGTTGAGCAATCCGGACATTGAATCCTTTGACTGTTCCTGTTTCGACGGCAACTACATTACCGGCGACATCGACGAGGCATATCTCAACGAGATCGAATCAGCGCGCGGTGAAAGCCACAAGCAGAGGAAGCCGGCCAACTCCAGTACCCAGCTGGACCTCAACCTGGTTTCGGCAAAAGAGCATGAGGAAGAGCCGGCCTGACTTGACCGCCCGGGGCCGTCAGGACTAAGATCGAATCTGCGCTGATTTGAGCATGCTGTTTTGAACAGCATATACTCAGCTTGCGAGCGCGTTATAAGTACAGCTAAAGCGAGTTGCCGCACACATGCAAACCCGTTTTCGCTGGCGCATTGCTCGCAGAACGGGTTTTTTTGTGGCCGGAGCACAAGAGCGGATCATCAGCAAAGCGTAGCGAATCAGGACAGCGCAGCGAATCAGGACAGCGCAGCGAATACACCATGAATCAGTTTTGAAAGGCAAGTGAATGAGCAATCAATGGCATCCGGAAACGCTGAGTGTCAGAGCGGGCAGTGAGCATACCGAATTCGGTGAGAACTCGGAGGCGATGTTTCTGACGTCGAGTTTCGTGTTCGACAGTGCGGCCCAGGCGGCAGCAAGATTCGGCGGACAGGAACCGGGCAATATCTATTCGCGTTTCACCAACCCGACCGTGACCATGTTCCAGAACAAGCTGGCGGCACTCGAGGGCACAGAGTTCTGTGTGGCGACATCGTCGGGCATGTCGGCCATCCTGGCGTGTGTGATGGGCTTGTGCTCGGCCGGCGATCACATCGTGGCGTCGCGCAGTATTTTCGGTACCTCGGTGCAGCTGTTCGGCAACATCCTGCAACGCTGGGGGTTGCAGACAACCTTTGTCTCGCTGACCGATCCGCAGGAATGGAAAGCAGCTCTAAGACCGAATACCAAGCTTTTTTTCGTAGAAACGCCTTCCAATCCGTTAACCGAAGTCTGTGACATTGCAGCGCTAGCGGCGATTGCTCACGATGCGGGTGCGTTGCTGGCGGTGGATAACTGTTTCTGCACACCTGCCTTGCAGCAACCATTGAACTTCGGCGCCGATATCATCATCCATTCGGCCACCAAATATATCGATGGCCAAGGGCGCTGCCTCGGCGGCGCGGTTCTGGGCAGAAAAGACGTACTGGAACCGGTATACGGGTTTCTCAGAACTGCCGGGCCGACCATGAGCGCCTTCAATGCCTGGGTGTTTCTCAAAGGGCTTGAGACCCTGCACGTGCGCATGGACGCGCATGCGCGCAGTGCGCTGGCGCTGGCGGAGTGGCTGGAACAGCAGCCCGGCGTCGATCGCGTCTACTATCCTGGACTCACGTCGCATCCTCAGCATGCGCTGGCGATGAAACAGCAGAAAAGCGGTGGCGCGATTGTCTCCTTTGACGTCAAGGGCGGCAAGGATGCGGCGTGGCGTCTGATAGACGGCACCCGCATGATTTCGATTACTGCCAATCTCGGCGATGCAAAAAGTACCATTACGCACCCGGCGACTACCACGCACAGCCGCGTCACGGCTGAGGCACGGGCTGCTGCCGGCATTGGTGACGGCCTGGTTCGGATTGCTGTCGGCCTCGAACATATCGAAGACCTCAAGGCCGACCTCGCCATGTTGAGCCGCTGATATGGCTTGGCCCGCCGCGCGGGTGACTTGCCGGTGATGGGTATTGAAGACATGATTAACGGAACACAACCAAGGAGCAGAAAATGAGCAAAAAAGACGAATATGTAGAAAAACTGAAGTTGCAGCTCGACGAGTGGAGTGCCGATATCGACGAACTCGAAGCGCGCGCCCGCAAAGTCGATGCCGAATTGCGCAGCAAGTGCGATGAGCAGCTCGTCATATTGCGTGCCAGACGCGACGAGGCAAAAAGCAAGCTGAAGGAGATACAGGACTCTGCCGGCGAAGCGTGGCAGGAGCTGCGCAAAGGCGGCGATATGGCATGGGATGCCATCAAACATGCGCTGATCGAAGCGCGCAAAAAGTTCGGCGAATGACCGTGAAATATTGCAGGAGAGGGCTATGAAACTGACTGTTGTGATTGGCGTGCTGCTCGTTGCGCTTGGTGCTGCGGCGCTGATTTA
Organism: Pseudomonadota bacterium; assembly: GCA_041174025.1. Taxonomy (GTDB): domain Bacteria; phylum Pseudomonadota; class Gammaproteobacteria; order Burkholderiales; family Methylophilaceae; genus UBA6140. The sequence goes on along the minus strand of JBEDHT010000223.1, from coordinate 713 downwards.
CAAAAGCTTCAGCTACACCAGCGAAGAGACTGTAGTGCAGATCGGTACGCTGAAGGCAACGGCAGAAGTCGAGAACGAAGTGGCCGTGCCAACTGCCGTCGGTGTCGGTCTGATCGTTGCAGGCGTGCTGCTTGTGGTGGTCGGGGCGGGAAGGAAGTAAGGCAGTCAGCCGTCTGGCGAAATCTGCTGCAGTTTATTGCTGGAGTCAAAGCCCGGACCGGAATTCAGGCCCGGGTTTTTCATTTCGCCCGCAGTTGCATGTGAAAGCGGATCAGGTCGGCGGCCTGTTGCCTGAAGCGCGTGCCGCTGGCGTCCTTGACCCACATGTGCAGCAATCCGGTGAAGAACAGGTTGGTATCCTGCGCGAGTTTTTCCGGTTCAAAACCGGGTTTCAGCTCACCTCTCAGGCGTGCGCGCTCGTAGGTCAATGCAATTTTTGCGGTGATGCCCGAGCAATTGGAGATAATCTGCTGCAGCACATCCGAGAAATCCTCCACGTACTCGCACTTGATCATCATGATTTCGTAAATCTGTCTTGTCTCGATACTTTCATTCAGTATCTGTATGGTGCCCATCAGAAAGTTCTCGATATTGCGCAGGGGAGAGTCCGAGCCTTCGACCAGCAGGGTGTCGTCCATGCGGTCTATCAGGGGCAGAAATACCTGTTCGCGCATGGCATGAAAAAGGTCGATCTTGTTTTTGAAGTGCCAGTA